>DATELT010000064.1:0-25840 GCA_035276245.1 Chthoniobacterales bacterium | reverse complement strand
GGAAAGAGAATTAACTGATCGGGGAATGTTGTGCAGAACATCATCAGGAGAAAGGCTGCGAGTATGGCGAGGACAAAGTATGGTGGCCGGCGTTTGACCAGCGCGAAAATATTTTCGTTACGAGCTGGTGTGCTCATTACTGTGGTGATCGCAGACCACGCGCAAATGTCTTGCCATCCCCGGCAGGAGCGAGGGATCTAATCCATGGCCGCGGAGCTCCCAAATCGGTTCGGTTCCAATTTCTGTCTGCGTGAGATCCCTCGTCGGTCCGAGCTGGACTGGCATTTTTGCGACTCGGGATGACAGCAATGAGAGCGAAACGTCTGATTCGACCTCAGTCGGATAATTGTCCGCCAGGCGGTGCGAGGTCGAGATGACGCTCACACGTCGTAATACATCGAGAATTCGTACGGGTGGGGGCGCAATCGTAGCGCGTCGTATTCCTTTTGTTTCATCTCCAGCCAGTTCGCGATGAAATCGGAATTGAAGACATCGCCTTTGAGCAGAAAATCATGGTCCTTTTCCAAGGCTTCCATGGCACCCCGGAGGGAATCGGGCACACTCGGGACGTTGGCCAGCTCCTCGGGCGGTAGATCGTAGAGGTTTTTGTCGAGCGGATCACCGGGATCGATGCGACTCTGAATTCCATCCAAGCCTGCGAGAAGGAGCGCGCTGAAGGCAAGATACGGATTGGCCGCGGGATCGGGTGTGCGGAATTCGATACGCTTTGATTTCGGATTGGCGGAGTAAGTGGGGATGCGGATCGCGGCGGAACGATTACGCGCGGAATAGGCGAGATTAACCGGTGCCTCGAACCCAGGGACGAGGCGTTTGTAGCTGTTCGTCGTAGGATTTGTGATGCAGGTGAGAGCGGGTGCGTGTTTCAGAATTCCGCCGATGAAAAACAGCGCGGTATCGGAAAGGCCGGCGTAGCCGTTCCCGGCAAAGAGGGGTTTTTCGCCTTTCCAAAGCGAGATGTGGGTATGCATACCGCTGCCGTTATCGGCGAAGAGCGGCTTGGGCATGAAAGTAACGGTTTTGTTGTGCCGCTTGGCCACATTGCGGACGATATATTTGTAGTACTGCATGTGGTCGGCCATTTCTTTCAGCGGCGCGAAACGAATGTCGATCTCCGCTTGTCCGGCAGTGGCGACTTCATGATGTTGCCGCTCAATCGGCACGCCCGCCTTTTCCAGTTCCAGACACATTTCATTGCGAATGTCTTGTAACGTGTCAGCCGGCGGTACCGGGAAGTAGCCCTCTTTCGCGCGAATTTTGTAACCGAGATTCGGAAATTCTTCCCGGGCGCTGTTCCAATGCGCTTCCATACTTTCGATCTGGTAAAAGGCGGAATTCGCCCCAGCGGAAAAGCGCACATCATCGAAAATAAAAAATTCCGCTTCAGGCCCGAAGAATGCGGTGTCAGCGACGCCGGTGCTCTTGAGATAGGCCTCGGCCTTTTCAGCAATGCCCCGAGGATCGCGATCGTACGGTTCGCGCGTGATCGGGTCCACGATGGTGCAGATGAGCGACAATGTCGGTTCGGCATTAAAAATATCGATCCAGGCCGTGCTCGGATCAGGAATGACCAGCATGTCGGAGGCGTTGATCACCTTCCAACCGCGGATACTTGAGCCATCGAAGCCGAGGCCGTCGGTGAAGATGTCTTCGTTGTACTCTGTGAGGGTGGTGGTGAAATGCTGCCACGTGCCTGGCAGGTCAGCGAATTTAAAGTCCACGAGTTTCACCTCGCGGTCCTTGATCATTTTGGAAACGCCGGATGGAGTCGTTTTATCTTTAGGCATAGTTAAGACGTTGATGGTTGGTGGTCGAGAGCCGATGAAAGTGATCGACCGGCCTGGCTCCAAAGCCAGATGCCGACGACTGATCGCGCCAGTGGCAGGAAATAAAGTCCTACCCAGTCAAAAGGAGCGGCGAGTGAATTATTTCCGATGGCGGCGGCAAGCACAGCGGGAAGAGTGAGAACGGCCCAAATGAGGAAGAGCCAGACGATACGTTGATCGGATCCGCTATTGCTTAGGAGCGCCAATCCGTAGCAGGTCAAGCCGAGCAGGAAAGCTAGGTCGAACAGGAAGAATAATGCGTCGTTGATGCCGGAGAATGATTCGATGGCGTTGCGGAAAGCTGTCCGTTTGCTCTCATCGGTGGCAATTTCATATCCGGCCCGCCACGCCCGATTGACTGCAAAGATCGACAAGGAAGTCCGCAAGGTCTCGATGAAAGCGAACATGATGTAGCAGCCGAAACCAAACAAGGCGATAAGCTTGGATTTCCCGGCTAGCAGGCCCGGAATCGCCGCCATCGAGATCACGACCAGGACGCAATGCAGCAAAACAATCCAGAGACGCGCCATGTAAATGGGATTTCCCTGCAGCTTCACTTGGGCATCGAAAGAATTTGCCCCTTCCCACAGTCGCGGCACCCAATGCACAACCAAAGTGGTCAGCGCAGTAAAGAACGCGCAGATGCTGGCCAGCTTCACAAAACCGGGCGACACCCGACCCGGCATCTCGTCGGTTGCCGGATTGCGCACCATCAGACTGCTTTTTCGCCGACCTCTTCTGTGCGGATTCGCACCGCGTGCTCGACTGGAAGGACAAAAACTTTGCCGTCGCCGATCTTGCCGGTTTTGGCCGCGCCTACCACCACCGTGACCGCTTTCTCGACCATGTCGTCTGCGAGCACGACTTCGACTTTCACCTTGGGCAGAAAATCAACGGTGTATTCGCTGCCGCGATAAATTTCGGTGTGTCCTTTCTGGCGGCCAAAGCCTTTCACTTCCGTCACGGTCATACCTTCGATGCCGAGCTCGGCCAGAGCCTCTTTCACCTCCTCAAGTTTGAAAGGCTTGATGATCGCTTCGAGTTTTTTCATTGCGGGTAAACTTGCGTGTGCCTGTTCCTTTGCAAACCAAAATGGATCGCGGCACGGGCTCTCTTAGCAACGCGAATGAGGAGAAGCAAGTATCGTTTTTGTGTGAATAATTTTGGCCTTTGGAAGGTGCGAGAAATAACTGTAGGCTTCGGCCAACGACCGGGGCTACAGCTGAAGGGTTCCGCGCTGTTGGCGCCCGAAATTTCGGGACATAAGAGCGCGTGTCCCTCTACTCGATGACGGAAAAAGCAGCATGGGCCTGAAATTCGCGGTCTGACGCTGGGTAAATTTGCCAGACGAAATTTTTGCCGTTTAAATCAGATCACAGAATGCCTCGCGATTCCTTCGTTCATCTCCATCTCCATACCGAATACTCGCTTCTGGACGGTGCCGTGCGGATGCGGGAATTAATGAATGAGGCGCTGAAAATGAAAATGCCGGCGGTGGCGATTACTGATCACGGTAATCTTTTCGGGGCCATCGATTTTTATCAGTGCGCCAAAGCTGCGGGAATTAAACCGATCATCGGGTGCGAGGCCTATATCACCAGCGGCTCGCACAAGGAAAAACCGTCACGCGAAACGACCTATCATCTCACTCTGCTGGCGGAAAATGAATCGGGTTACCGCAATCTGGTGAAGCTGATTTCTGCGGCGCATCTCGACGGTTTTTATTATCGTCCGCGGATCGACAAGGCATTGCTCGCAGCACATGCAGATGGTTTGATCGGCCTGAGCGGATGTCTCGCCAGCGAAATCAACAGCGCGCTGCAGTCCGACAACATTCAAAAAGCGCAAAATCTTACCGCCGAGTATCGCGATATTTTTGGAGCAAAGAATTTTTTTATTGAACTTCACGATCACGGCATTGCCGAACAGAAAAAATGCAACATGCATCTGCCGAAATTTGCACGGGAGTTCGGGCTCGGTCTGGCCGCGGCCAACGATGTTCATTTTTTGCGGCGAAGCGATCACAAGGCGCATGATGTTTTGCTGTGCATCAACACCGCGGCGAAAATTGAAGACGAACAGCGGATGCGATACGAGCCCGAGCTGTATTTCAAATCACCGGGCGAGATGCGGGAAATCTTTCGCGATTTTCCGGAAGCGATCGCAAACACGCTCGAGATTGCCGATCGTTGCAATCTTGAAATTGAATTCGGGAAATCGAAGTATCCAGAATATCCAGTACCGGAGGGGAAAACGCGCAACGGATATTTGCGAGAGCTTTGTTACAGCGGATTAAGCGAGCGTTACGGCGAACGAGCAACGCGGGACAGGGAATTAATCAAGCGGCTGGACTACGAAATCGATGTTCTGAAAAGGACGGGTTTTGTTAGTTATATCCTTATTGTTTGGGACTTTATTCATTTCGCCAGGGAGCGGGGAATTCCTGTCGGACCCGGTCGCGGCTCTGCTGCTGGTTCCATCGTCGCTTACGTCCTCGGCATTACTGATATCGATCCGCTGCAATACGGATTGATTTTTGAGCGGTTCCTTAATCCCGATCGAATTTCTCCGCCGGATATCGATGTGGACTTCTGCGAAGCGCGCCGGGGCGAGGTTCTCGAATATGTACGGCAAAAATACGGCGAGCGTCGCGTCGCGCAGATCATCACGTTTGGCCGGTTGAAGGCGCGGAGCGTGGTGCGCGATGTGGCACGTGTGATGGGGTTAAGCGTGCGAGATGGCGACCGCATCGCCAAAATGATTCCGAATGAGTTGAATATCACGCTGAGTTCCGCTGCTGAGAGAAATCCTGAGCTGAAAAGAGCAGTTGCAACTGAGCCGCAGACAAAACAGCTGATGCAGCACGCGATGGCGTTGGAAGGGCTGTCGCGCAGTGCCGGCGTGCACGCCGCAGGGGTTGTGATCAGCGATCGCGACCTTTCCGAGTACGTGCCGTTATGTCGCGACGTTAAAGGAAACGACATCGTCAGCCAGTATTCGATGAATCCGCTGAACGATCTCGGGCTGCTGAAAATGGATTTCTTGGGATTGAAGACGCTGACCGTGATTGAGGACGCGGTGAATTTGATCCGAAAGCTCGAGGCGAAATTTGAAATCAAGGACATTCCGCTCAACGACCAGAAAGCATTCGATCTCTACAATCGGGGCGAAACGATTGGCTTGTTCCAAATGGAATCGGGCGGGATCACCTCGGTCTCGAAGCAGTTCGATGTACGAAAACTGGACGACATTATCGCGTTGATCGCGCTATATCGGCCGGGGCCGATGGAATTAATCGGCGATTACATCAAACGCAAGAAGGGGCTAACGAAAATTAGGTACGAGCATCCGCTGCTGGAAGAAATTTGCGCCGACACCTATGGAGTAATGATTTATCAGGAGCAGGTGATGGCTGCGGCGAGCAAACTGGGCGGGTATTCGATGGGCCAGGCCGATTTGCTCCGGCGCGCGATGGGCAAGAAGGACAAGGAAAAGATGGCGAAAGAGCGGGCCAACTTCATTGCCGGCTGCGCGCGCACGAACAGTATTGGGGAGAGAAAGGCGAACGCGATTTTCGATTTGCTTGAGAAATTCGCCGGCTACGGATTCAACAAGAGCCACAGTGCGGCCTATGCGCTCATCAGTTATGAGACGGCGTATTTGAAAGCGAATTATCCGGTGGAATTCATGGCCGGCCTGCTCTCGAACGAAATCAATAACACGGAAAAAATTTCAGTATTGGTGAGCGAGTGCAAACGCATGGGCATTACCATTCTGCCACCGGATGTGAATCGGAGCGGGCTAAAATTTGTGCCGGAGTCCGAGCCGGACGGGCGGTCTTCTGTAGCCGCGGTCGCTGGCCGCGGCGGCGTTGAAGGTGATGCCAGAGCAGCCGCGACCGGCGATCGCGGCTACAGCGCCATTCGTTTTGGACTGGCTGCGATCAAGAATGTCGGGCAAGGGGCGATGGATCTCGCAATTCGCGAACGCGAACGAGGCGGCGACTTCAAGTCGCTGGAAGATTTTTGCAGCCGGCTCGATTCCAGGGTCGCGAATCGGAAAATGCTTGAGTCACTCGTGAAATGTGGCGCGTTTGATTTCCTGCATCGCGAACGCGCGGAACTTTTCGTATGCATTGACGATGCGCTTGCTGCATCGGCTGCGGCACTTCGCGATCGAATGGCCGGGCAGGTCTCACTTTTCGGCGACGAACACGAACCTGTTGTGCCACAACGGAAGCGAAGCATCTCACCCTGGAGCGATCGCGAGAAGATGAGTTACGAGAAGGAGTTGCTCGGCTTTTACGTGACTGGACATCCCCTCGACGCGTTTGCGGAAGTGATTGCGAACGGAAAATATCAGACAATTTCGTCACTCACAGAGCTTTCCGATCGTGCCACTTTTCGGGTAGCCGGTGCCATCACGCAGGTGGATAAAAAATTCACCCGAAAAGAAGGGAAACCGTTTGCAGTGGTTTGGCTGGAAGATTTAACCGGCACACTTGAACTCGTAATTTGGAATGAGCTTTATTTGGAGTGCGCCGAGAAACTGGTTCCGGGAAACGTCGTCGGGGTTCGCGGCAAACTCGATCTGCGTGACGAGTCGTTACGTGCCACGGCCGAGAAATTGCGTGCGCTTTCCTCAGAGGTTTCCCGGAATTCGAACGCAAACGGGAGCGAAATGCCTCCACTGTGCCTGCGTTTTTCCGCGAATGCCGGCAGCGATGAATTGCGCGAAGTGCAGGCGCTACTGGCGGCTTCGCCGGGCCAACAACCAGTGCGCTTATTTTTTGAGACTGCCGAGGGCGAAACCGTGCGCGTTGATGCCGGCGCCAACTTCCAGGTATCGGTCACAGCCGAACTCGAGCAACGGTTGCAGCGCTGGCTCATTGCCGAGGCGGAGAAGCGGGCGAGGGATTCGGAGCAGGGGACGGCGACGGCGCCGGTGGCGGTTGCGCGCGGAGTGGAATATTGATTTGCAACGGCTGACCTGATTCCGCTTCATCGCAAAGGGCGATCGATTGCGTTGCGGCGAGCGGAGGAGATTGGCGGAGAGTGAGATCACGTCCATCCAGCGTAAGTTCTGAAAATGGTGCTCCGGCCTCGCCCTCATGCAATTCAATACCATGCGCGCAAGCCTGATTGGCAAATGGTCCATTGCAGAGCAGCTCGTCCGCTGAAGAAAGGTTGGCGCGAAGATGCTTTCGGTCTGTGAGGTCGATTGTCCCTTTGAGTTCGGCCTCGGCATTGGCACTAACTTTTAGCTTGAGTGAATTCACGGCGATGGCGTCGCTCCGCCAGTTCGTTTGCGCAGAAAAAGAGAATTGATCGGCCTGTCCGGAAAGGGTGCTGCTGAAACTATTCTCGTCACCCGCGCCGGTAAGCTTGGCCGAAAGCGTACCGGCCAATTTTCCGATCACGGGAAACTCCAAAGCGTAATCGCCTAAGTCGTGGCACCAGCTTTCGGCCGAGAGAGTAAATGATTTCTTCTGTGTCAAATCGATCTTTCCCTGCGCGCGCAAAAAATCTTCGCCGCGCTTTAATTCCAACTGATCGACCTGCGCGCGACCCGATTCCAGAGCGATGCGAGCTGTTAGAGAATCGACCGGAAGCTGAAAGATTTTCAGGGCGTCGCCAGTGACAGCGAGCTCGCCGTCAACCGTTCGCTCATGCGTATGCATGCGGCCGCGCGCCGCCATTTTACCGGCGAACGCTTCCGGTCGGGCGCCAAAGAGTTCCGCGAATTGACCCAGATCATTAATCGATGCGACGATGTCGCCGCGGAAGTCCGGATTAAGCCATTCTGTGTTGATTGCGCTTTCGCCGCTAAGTGTCAATTCATTGCGGCGTTGTTTAATAAAGAGCTGCTGCAGCTGGATGGTGTGCCCGTAAAAATTTGCACCCAGCATGATGACGTCTGCTTTGCGTTCGCGCCAACTAAAGCCGGTTAACTCGGTCCAGATTGAAGCGGTAGCGCTCAAGAAATCGCGCGGATCGCCGCGAAACGTAAATTTCGACCCGTGCACCATCCCTTGCACGGGAACGGTCAATCCGAGGGCATCGGCGAGTTGCCGCAGCGAAATCCCGGAAGCGGTACCGGCGCCTTCCCAGATTCGCGTCTGTCCAGGGCGTTCCGTGGCAATGTTAACGCGCATTTTACCGCCCAAAAGAGAAACGCCGAGATCGGCGCCGACCCGTCCCGTCCGCAGAGCGGTGAGATCGATTACCAATGAGTCAATGGCGAAACCTTCCAGTAAGTTGAGCGAACCAATGGAAAGGCGGTCGTCCTGCCAGCGCGTAACACCGCGAAGGTGGGGGAAGCGTTGCTCCAAAAATGGTGCGTGCATTTCCACGGTGGCGATGGATAGAAGCCCGCTGTTGCCTTTACTTCCGGAAATTTTTGCATCTTGGAAAGCCAGGAAAGAAAACGATTGTTCGAGACGGACCTGATCGGCAAAGATCTCGAAACGCTCCGGCAAAAGTCTGTCCAGAGCGATCCAATCTATTGGACCGGCGGAGACCGGTGCACGGCCGCGAACGAAAAAGTTTGCGTGCTCAATGCGAAGCGAAGAGAGCAGGTGTGATTTTTCTGATCGCCCGAAAATTCCCGCCAACCTGAGTTCGGCTTCGATGCGTGTAGCGTTAAACTCAAGATGATCAGCGTCGAGCCCGGCACCGACAATTTTCAGGTCGGTAATAGTAACCGGCCGAAAAAGTGGCGCATGAATTTCGGAGAAAGTGAGGACGAGCCCGGATCGTCGGGCTTCGTAGCGAAGCCAGGCTGCGATGCCGCGTTCCAAAACGGGTGGCGCAAACAAACCTAGAACCACAAGCGCAAGAAGGACGAAACCAAGCGTGAGCAATGGTTTCTTCCGTGGCGACATACGAGTGTTTTGACGTGCAATCATGCCGGCGGAAAGCTGCATCACTCTACCTTCGCGGCATCGTAAAAGACTACGTGCAAAGGCGGAGCATTTCCGACGCGGGATTTCAATTGCGTTCGAAACGACTCTTCGGCTTGCCCCGCCAGATTTTGCTCGGCGGCGCGCTCGCGCGCGAGTTTGCCAAGCGCGGCCAGCTCCAACTGGACGTCCGCGCCGGAGATTGGATTCCAATACCCATTTTCGTAAGCCAGCAGTTCCACCGCGCTTTGTTCCAAGCCTAGGAGTTGTGCGTGCGGCAGTCGAACGATTGTCGCCTCCTGCGAGATCGTGACACTGAATTCCTGGCGCAGATCAAATCCTGCCTTTGCCGTGTAGGTTCCATGCAATCGCAGTCGTTTCGTGCTTCCAGCCCAAGTGTGAAGAAATTCGTGCTCAACTTCGAGTTTTTGAGAAACCAGGGCCAGCTCAGCGATCGGTGACGTTTGTTCAAAGTAGACGCGATTATTGATCGTGACGCGCGGCTGCAATTGCGTGATCTGAACAATTGCGTCACGCAAATCGCGCCCGACACGCTCCATTTGATCGACGGTTTCGCGCGTCGCGCGTCCCGGCAATGCGGCACAGCGGTCAAACAAGAAGACCCCGGCTGCGATGGCGCTTAGGCCGAGAATGCTGAAGGCCAGTGGCCAATTGAAACGTCGGAAAAAGGATGGCGGCGCCGTCATCAGAAGGAAGTACCGCCCTCCACGTCCGAAAGGACGCGAAGGGCGGCTGTTCCCCCCAGAACAATCTTGAAAATTGGGAGTCCAGTAGATGAACTTGGCGCGGGCGGCAAGAAAATTTTAGCCTAAATACATTGTTTTTGTCCAGATGCCATAATTTTTGGCTCTTAACGAAGATAGTGTAAGGGCCTGGTCCCTAGGACGAGACTCCGTCAAGCCTGAACGGTGAATGTGGATCCGCAAAGGGTCGACTTGTCAAAAGAACCGGACGGCGATCTACGGTCGCTAATCTTTCTTTTTGCCCTGCCTCTCTCAACGACTCACAATCAACGGAAACCCAGGTGAAGATCGGGATTCGATACGAAACGGTTTACCGCTACGATCAGGCGGTCAGGTTTTCCCCGCACGACGTGCGGCTTTTTCCCCGGAGTGATCGCTTTGCCCAAATCGCATGCCTCGATTTCCGAACCAAGCCGGAAACGACGGTGCGGTTCGGGCGCGATGCTTTCGATAACGTTGTTGCCTTCTGTTTTTTTGAAAAGGCGGCCGAAGCGTTGGAACTGCGCCTCGCGATCGATGTGCAGGTAGCGAAGAAGAATCCCTTCGATTTTGTTCTGGCGCGTCGCGCGGCCCAAATGCCTTTTGACTACGAGGAAGATATCGCCTCGATTATTTGCGCCTATTGCCAACGGCAAACCGGCGACGCCCTTTTGTTGCCGGGCTGGACGCCACCAATGCAGAAATCGCCCCGCGAAACCGTGGCTACGTTGGTCGAGTTAACCAAGCTTTTGCATCGGACGATTTCCTACCAGCGGCGCGAGGAAGGGGCGGCTCAAACGGCAGCTGAAACATTGCGTC
Organism: Chthoniobacterales bacterium; assembly: GCA_035276245.1. GTDB lineage: Bacteria > Verrucomicrobiota > Verrucomicrobiia > Chthoniobacterales > UBA10450 > AV69. The sequence goes on along the minus strand of DATELT010000064.1, from coordinate 15,533 downwards.
TGCGACGTGGGGCTTGTCGTGACACAGCGGTGTTGCTGGCGGAACTCCTGCGGGACGCTGGCCTGGCGGCACGAATCGTTTCCGGATATTTGTGTGAGGCGGATGCGAAAATTCGCCGCGCGGAAGGTTCGTTGCACGCGTGGACGGAAGTTTTTTTGCCCGGCGCGGGCTGGGTCGGACTGGACCCGACCAACGGCATCCTTTGCAATGATAATTTCATTGCTGCGGCTGTTGGATTGCGGCCAGCGGATATCACCCCGATTAGCGGGAGTTTTTATCATCGCGATCGTGTGCCTGCAGAAATGCAAAGCCGCCTGGAGCTGATCACGCTGTAGAGCCGGGCGGGCCCGTGGAATGACGCGAATTTATTGAAGCAACAGTCCGTTGATTCGTGTTCATTCGTGTCCATTAGCGCTTTGAGCGATGCTAACGAGTTTAAGATTGCACAATTTTCGCTGTTTCGAAGGCGTGTCAGTCGATATTGGTCCCGGTCTCAATTTGTTTCTCGGTGGAAACGGGGAGGGGAAAACGACCATTTTGGAAGGCGCTTGTGTGCTGCTGCGATTGCAGTCGCAGCGTTCCACATCGCTTGCACCGGTCATCCAAATTGGAAAGAAATCGTTCGGCGTGCGCGGCAGATTCGACGAGCATGAGCTGGAATTTCGTTACCGTGCGCTCCGGCGCCAAGTAAGATTCGACGGCGTAGAGCAGCGAATGCTCGGTGAATACCTGCGTCTTGGGCGAGTAGTATCACTTGCGAATGTCGATATTGAACTGGTCCGTGGCGGGTCAGAAGCGAGACGTCGTTATCTGGATTTTCTCGGACCGCAAATCGATAACGCTTATCGCCCGGCTTTACGTGCTTATGAGCGCGCCTTGCGTGCACGTAACGCGCTATTGAAATCGCCGACCGCGCGTCCAAGGGAAGTGGCGGCGTATGACGGGCCGCTGATTCAACACGGTCAGTTTTTGCTGCGTTTACGTGCGGAAATAAGCGAATTGCTGGCTCCGCTCGCAGCCCACGCCTATCAGCGCATCAGCGCAGCCCGTGAAAAATTTAGGCTCCGATTTGTCCCCGGAGCCAGCGGCGATTTCGAAGGCGACCTCGAGCGATCGCATGGTGAGTCCATTCGCTTGCGGCAAACGATAGTTGGTCCTCACCGCGACGATCTGGAGTTGCGCGTCGACGATTTCCCGGCGGCCCAGTTTGCGTCGGAAGGACAGCAGCGAAGCATCGCGCTAGCGATGAAAATTGCGCAGGCGGAGGTGCTGAAGAAATCGGGCGACGAGAAGGCGCCGTTACTTTTGATCGATGATATTTTTGGCGAGCTGGATCCGGAGCGTCGCAGCGCTTTGCTGGATAGTTTGCCGCCTGATTCGCAAAAGCTGGTCACGGCCACTGCGATGCCGTGGCGCGATGAAATTATTGCCGATATCATTTATGAACTGCGTGATCGACAATTGCGAAGGTCGTGAGCTCCTTGTCATTCAAGCAAATCCGCCAGTCCGGCTCGGACTTGCGCTTGCAGATAGCGATTGGTGCTTTTAGAGATAAAAACGTGCGCGAATTACCTCAGAATAGAGGAGAAAGTTACGCCGGTTCGTTGCTGGTGGCACATCCAAACATGCTCGACCCGAACTTTCGGCGGGCGGTTTTGTTTATTTCCGCGCACACACCGGATGATGGCGCGCTCGGGGTAATTTTGAATCGACCGCTCGAGAAACAGGTAAGTGAGGTTGTTTCAGAAGCACCGTTGAATGCTTTGGACAAGGTGCCGGTGTTTTTCGGCGGCCCAGTCGGACGCGATCGTTTGATATTTGCTTCGCTAGAGTGGAAGACCGGAGAAGGACTGAAGTTAAATCACAATGTGGATGTGGGTGAGGCCAACGAGCAGATTGGGAAGAATCCGGGTTCGATCCGCGCGTTCATTGGCTACGCCGGCTGGGGCGCGGGTCAGCTGGAAGCAGAGATGAAGCAAAACGCCTGGGTAATTCGCAAGCCCAATCGAGCCACAATCAAACTCGATCGATTACCGAGGCTTTGGTTCGATATCATGAGGGGACTTGGACCCTGGTTTAAATTGCTGGCGGCGGCGCCGGACGATCCATCGTTGAATTAGCGAGTAGCAAGCGTCTCGAATCAAATTAGCCACGGCGCTCCGTCGCCGGTGTTCCTGGGACGCCTCGACAGAGCCAGGCGACTACATCACACGGCCACGCAATAATTTGGAATGCGTTAGCCACTTTGTTCAAAAATGATAACCGTGCAGTTCAATTTCACGGGCAAATATTCGCTGTACCAACTGGCGTTGTTCCGAAGTAAATACCGACTGATACGGTGTTCGATCGGCCCGATATTCGCTTTTTGCCTGGATGCCCAGAGTTCCTTCGAAGGGAATGTTCAAGCGCGCGAAAATCTCGGCCAGCTCCTCGCTTAGATTTTCATAACGAACTACGCGATCGACGATAATCCGCGACCCAAACGAATCCGTGTAACGCGGGTAATTGATCGGCAACTTTCCTCTGAGGAGGTATTGATCCAGCGACAGTTGGCCGCCCTGGCGGTGAGCGGTCATGTGATAATGGGACAGAACCTTATCCCACGGGTTGCGATCGACGCAGAATTTGAAGTAACTATTCCAGATCGTTACGGGGACGCGCACGCGGACAAGCCATGCCGGCATGTGCCTGTAGAAACGCTGGCGTTGTGAGAGAACGTGTCGCCAGGCGGAAACCGGCCCGAACGGGAGACGCAGAATTTCAGACATGGGATGAACTGAGCCTTCGTAGTTGCGCGGCTGGTGTTTTTCAATTGCTGGGAAGATCGGGGTGAGCACATCGTCCGGGCCGCAGTGCTGAGAGAGAAAAACTTCAATACTGGTGCCGGCAGTTTTGACCGTTTTAATAAAAATGAACTTGTGCTTGTGAGAAATGATCATCGGCAGCGGCCTTATCAACTACGCCAGGGCAGTACTGGTCGAAGAATTGTTATCTGTCGGGCGGAGGCATCGCAACTGCGGGAATGCGGACATATTGAAGAATGCTTTCCGGGGGCTCAAGGTAGCGTCGCGCTTTGCCAGATGCCTGAACTAGTCTGCTGCCGGCGAACGAATGTGTTCGGGTCGTGGCCCGATGCCGATGAAGCGCGCAGGAAGCGAACGTAACGCCGGAAACCATTGAAAAAGTCTGAGTAAAATTGGTAGTGAATCTCCGCTCTTGGACTCGCGTCCAGTTACGACGTTGCGATGAATGAAGGCCTGCATCGCCTGGATCAAGCATGTGGGCCATTCGCGACGCTTCTGCACCAGCTCCAAATCGGCCACCGATACCGATCCTGTTCTCAATCTTGCCGCTAATAAATTCGCAGTCGCGACCGCGTCCTGCAATGCGAGGTTGATGCCGACGCCGCCCGCGGGGGACATGGCGTGCGCGCTGTCGCCGATACAGAGCAATCCTTCCCGACACCATTTTCGGAGACGATTAATTTGAACCGTGAGCAACTTGATCTTGTTCCAATCGTCGAGCTCGGCGATCCGGTCTTCAAGGAAAGGTCCGAGCGCGACAATGTCCTTATGCAGGCTAGCCAGGCCGCGTTGCTTCAACCCCTCGAAACTGCCTTTGGGAATGACAAACCCGACTTGGAAATAGTCGCGGCGATCGAGAAGCACGAGAAGCTTCCCATGTCGAAAAAAGCCGAGCGATTGAGGCGGGTCGTTCTCTTGTTTGGAAATACGCATCCAAAGGACGTCGATTGGCACACCGAACTCGCGTAGCTCAAACCCGGCTTTTGTATGGGTGATGGCGTGACGACCATCCGCGCCAATGACGAGGTCGGCCAGGAAACGACGCTCCCCTTCCGGTGTTTTTGTCCGCACACCTGCCACCCGGTCGTTTTCGAAGAGCAAATCGATCACCTCGTGTTGCATGTGTAAAGCAAAACTCGGGAACTTCCTGGCGTGCCGGGAGAGGAAGTCGAGAAAATCCCACTGCGGCATGAAAGCGATTACCTTGCACTGCGTCGGCAGCCGCGAGAAATCCGCGATGGGGACCGGATGACCATTAAATATTCCGCAAATTTCGCGGACTTCCTGGTGCGGCAGCTGAAGAAATTCCTCGAGTAATCCCAACTCATGCAATAACTCGAGGGTGGAAGGATGGATGGTATCGCCGCGGAAATCGCGATTGAAATCCGCGTGCTTCTCCAGAACCACGACGTCAACTCCGGCGCGAGCAAGGAGAAAGCCCGTCATCATTCCCGCCGGTCCGCCGCCGACAACGAGGCAGCGACTGCGTGCTTCAGAAACCGCATTCATGGATTGCCGGTGCGACGTTTGTCTAACTTAAGATGTCTAAATAGTGAAGCTAATGATGGCTGTCTGGAAGAGAAAAAAGATGGAATAGAATTGGTCGTAGCGTTTCGACGTTGAGCGTTGAGTGTTTTCGGCTTTCTTGCAACCGGGCGCATGAAATCAAAGTACGACGTGGTTATTCTGGGCGCTGGGCACAACGGTTTGGTTGCAGCCAGCTACCTCGGGCGCGCCGGTCTTAGTGTGCTCTTGCTGGAAAAGAACGATTACATCGGCGGGGCCACCATCTCGCAGAAAGTTTTTCCCGATTACGACGCGCTGCTGTCGCGCTATTCGTATCTCGTTAGCTTATTTCCGGAGAAGATTATTCGCGATCTCGGATTGAAACTTGAGCTCCGCCGGCGTGCCACTGGATCATTCACGCCGTACCGGCAGAACGGTCACCAGCAAGGATTACTTCTAAGCAACCTCGACGAGGAGGTGGGACGGCGTTCCATGGTCGAGCTAACTGGAGGCGATCGCGAGTTTGAGCGAATGCAGAACTTTTATCATCTGTCGCGCGTTTTCGCCGAGCACTCGTGGGATAGCATGCTCGAACCGTTGGTGGGACGGGAGGAATTTCGTCGCCGATTCGACGGCGACGAGGTTTCACGGGAAGCCTGGCGCAGTTTGGCGGAGGAACCACTTGGTCTGGCCATCGAGCGTTATCTGCAAAATGATCTCGTTCGTGGACTTGTCTTAACCGACGCCAAAATTGGGGTCCTCACATACCCGCACGACCCCTCGCTGCTTCAGAACCGATGTTTTTTGTATCATTTGATTGGGAACAAGACTGGAGAATGGAAAGTGCCGGTCGGCGGGATGGGCGCGGTGGCGCGGGAACTGGAAGAAGCGGCGCGGCGGGCCGGAGCGGAACTTTTAACGAATGTCAGGATTCGGAATCTCGGGTTCAACGGTACGAAACGCATCGTTGAGCTGGACGTCGGCGGCAAAAAGGAGAGCGTCGAGACGCGGTTTCTCCTGGTAAATTTTGGCCGCAACGTGCTGGCAAAGTTTACTGGGAAACTATTTCAGCCGGATGCGACCGATGAAGGCTCGGTCTTTAAAATAAACATGCTTTTGCGCAAGCTCCCCAAGCTGAAGGCAAAAAAATATGCGGCGGCACAAGCGTGGTGCGGAACGTTTCACAGCGACGAAGGCTACGAACAGATGAACGCCAGCTATACCCGCGCCTCGCAAGGACTGTTGCCGGAGAAGACGCCATGTGAAGTCTATTGTCACACTCTTACCGATAACACCATTCTCAGCCCGGACTTACGAGAACAAGGGTATCATACGATGACGCTCTTTGGCCTGGACACCCCCTGGAGCGTGTTTTCACGCGACAATGTCATGATGCGAAAAGAGGCCGAGCAAAAATTCCTCGCCAGCATGAACCAGTGGCTGGAGGAATCGATAGAAGATTGTCTGGCCGTTGCAAGTGACGGTTCCCTTTGCATCGAAAGCAAAAGTCCGGTCGACATCGAAGATTCGTTAGGAATGTATCGTGGCAACATTTTTCAGGATGCCCCAACGTGGCCATTCGCGACCACAAAAAAGGAAGTCGGCCGCTGGGGCGTTGAGACTGAATATGAAAATGTCTTCCTTTGCGGATCCAGCGCGTTGCGTGGTGGCGCCGTCAGCGGCATTCCAGGTCACAACGCTGCGATGAAGGTGCTCGAAACGTTGAAAGGGCTGAAGCGTTAAAGCGTTAAAGGGTTGAAGCGGAGGGACGCGCTTCTGTGCGTCCAGAACGAGCTTTCGCGAGGAAGCGCCAATACTACGCCGCTACCTGGCGAAAGGCCGACAAGAACGCTTCCATCTCATTCTTCTTGCCAATGGTCAGGCGCATGTGGTTCGGCAATGCCGGAAACAATCGACCAACTTCTACATTCTTGTCCTTTAACGCCTTGATCAGCGGCACGACCGGTCGTTTCACATCGAACATGATAAAGTTCGCGTGCGAAACGATGGAGTTGTAACCCATGGCCTCAAGCTGCGTCGTGACGAACGTTCTCGTTTCCTGATTTAGCCGTCGCCCGTTCGCGACTTGATTGGCGTCGTCCAAGCTCGCGCTCGCCGCCGCTACTGCCATAATATTAACGCTATCCCAGCTTTGATGAGCGCGTAGTTGCGTGATGGTCTCAGCCTGCCCAACCCCATAGCCGCAACGCAATCCCGCCATGCCGTATACTTTTGAAAATGTCCGCGCAACAATAAGATTCGGGTGATCTGTTATTAGTGGGATCATGCTCTCGTAGTCAGGACTGTCGGCATAATGGAAGTATGCTTCATCTACCAGGATCATCGTTGGCGATGGCGTTTTGGAGATGAAATCATGTAGTTCGTTCTTTGGCGTAATGCTCGCAGTGGGATTGTTCGGATTACAGATGTAAACGAGACCGGCATTCGAGACTTCGGTCATCTTGGCAAGGTCGTGCGCGAAGCTGTTAGTGAGTGGGACTTTAACAACCTCTGCTCCATTGACGGTGGCATGATGCAAAATTGCTTCGAAGGTCGGGTCGGCCACGAGCAGTTTGCCGCGTTGCACTCCCGTGAAAGTTTCGGCGCAGAGTTTCAAGACCTCTCCCGATCCATCGCCCAGCAAGATTTGGTCGGGCGAGACGTTATTCAGCTTCGCCAGTTTTTCAGTTAGCGCGGCGGCACTTTCATCCGGATAACGACAAGCGAGGTGGAAGACATTCGTCATGGCCTTGAGTCCCTGCGGCGAGGGTCCATAAGGATTTTCATTCGAACTCAATCGCACAATTCCCGTTAGCGGCGGGGCCGCTGGATGCGCGATCGGGATCGTTTTCGCCAGAGAAATTCTGGGCTTAATCACAGCGCAGGCCGCTCCCGCCCCTAACAGCTGCGCAAACTTCCGTCGAGAGATCGAGACCGTACTCATGTGAAACCTCCGTCTCGAGTGATAAGCCCGCCGGGCGGGAATTGCGAGGAAGAAAAATTCTAAATTTGTTAAGACAGGTCCTCAAGGAACGGCGCCAATGACGAGGGCGCTGGGATGCGATCCTGCAAATCTGGTACTGCTTGGTCTTCCGAGTCGCGCTGATGACGAGGCTGGCCCCAGCTCGTCGAAGGCTACGGCTCAGACAGAAGCCGATGCCACAACAAATCAAACCGGCGTCGAAGAATCCTTTGGCGCATCCACCGCCGAATCTTTTTTCTTCGGTGTGTAATGTGCGGCCGAGTTCAATGCAGCTTCGAGGATCGGCAGGGCCACGGGTTTGGCCAGGATAGCCATCGCGCCCGATGCCTCCGGTTCCACGGGTGCACTCCATCCTGAAATCAAAATCACACGAGCTTTCGGGTCCTTTGCCAAAATGTAACGACACGCGGTAATCCCATTGAGTTTGGGCATCCGGTAATCCATCAGCACCACGTCCGGACGATGCCGATCATACGCCTGGATCGCTTCCATGCCCGTGCTCACGACCTCGACAACATGATGGTGACAAAGGCTGACCATCTCCGCCAGTGAAGTCCCCACGCTTTTTTGGTCGTCGGCGATCAACACACGCATGCGCTTCCACGCAGAAGTTTTCATGCCAGCGGCGGAAAATACCGATAATTTCTGGAATTTGGGCGGCGAAAACCGCCGGGTACCTGCAGTGGTCCCGCCAGGACCGGGGCCTTTATCCGCAGATTACGCAGATTGCCACAGTTTCTGAAAGAAGAAGGGATCGATGCCCACGAATCTACCGAATACGCGGAATTTGGAGCGACCCGCCCCGTCGCCTGCCAAACTTTGCTTTCTAGGAATTCTGTCATATCCGTTACCTTCGCGTTGACTCGTTCATTCCGGGCTGCAGCGCGTGATTAGCCGGATGGTCGCGCCGGTATTGTTTCACTCCCAGGCCGATCAGAATTGCCAGCATAACGAAGCAGACGACTCGTTTTTCCTCAGCTGTAAGAACGAACATTAGCTTCGCGGTGGCTTTACGTGAACGGATGGAAAATGGCCGCGAACATTCTCATCGTAAAACTGAGCCTTGGACGGCGCGCCGAGCAGGTCGCGGTAGATCTCAGGCGGCACATTGCTATAACGATAAATGGCGCCGTTGACGAACTCGACTTCGAGGGCATGGAGTCGCTTGCTATAACCGACTGCTGCCAGCGCGTGGGAATGGACCGGCTGACGCGTAATTCGGGAAGTGACTTGGAGTTGTTCTTCAGCCCCAGCGGAGCCGAGCGTTAGCAACGCAATTGCGGTGACGATAAGACGGGCGGTGCGCCGCACAGGAATCATAATTGTTTCAGTAGCGTCTTCCAACGCGCCCAGGCATCGTCGCGCGCCTTTCGATTTCCCTCACTCGCATCCGGCTTTTCCCCTTCGCGCATGAATCCGTGACCCGCTCCACTATAAGTTACAGGCTCGTATTTCTTGTTCGCGCCTCGCATCAAATCCTGCGCCGTCGGCACCGTCGCATTCACGCGTTCGTCGTTCCCGGCATAGAAGCCATAAACCGGACAAGCAATGCTTGCGACCTTCGACTGATTATCCGCCGCGATCCCGTAGAAAGAGTAAGCCGCTTTCAATTTCGGATTCATGTTCGCGTACTGGAATACCCAGCCGCCGCCCCAGCAAAATCCGCACACGGCCAGCGTCCCATTGCCGGCAGGGATTTTCAGTGCGTAATCAGAGGTTGCATCCAGGTCCCCTTTGATCTGCTGTTCTGGCAAAGCCGAAATTGCTTTTCGGGCCGCGTCGGCATCTTCCAGAACCTGGCCACTGAGCAAGTCGGGCGCGATGGCAATGACACCATTTTCCGCCAGTTGGTCGCACAGGCCACGCACCCAATCGGTCAGTCCAAAAATCTCGTGAATGACGAGGACGACCGGCGCTTTGTCCTTCCGTTCGGGATAAACAACGAAGGCTTTGATTTTCCGGTCACCAGAGTTGATTTCGACCCATTCAGCATGGCGGGGCGAATTGTTTAGACGCGCTTTCGCCCAATCCTGGGCCAAGATTGCCGTAAGGCTAAGCAAACAAAATGTCACTGCGAGTAATCCTATCGAACCAAATAATCGGCTTCTTTTCATTCTTATTTCGTCGATCAAGTTTCAGGGTTCATAGTCTCTGTTGTTCCATCACTCCACTACTCGATTACACTGCATCCCGCGTTGCGGGCGCGCGACTTCGACCGATCAATGCATCAAGACTCCATCGTCCCGGCCCGTAAACGAAAATGAAGAAAAAGAACCAAGAATAAAACACAGCGAGCTCTCCTTTGTTCGAGTAATCGGGTCCAGCGCTCGAGATAGGGAAAATCTTCGCCATCGTGGTGGCAGCATTGCCCACGTGAAACATGAAGTAAGCCACTGCCATCTCGCCGCTGAGGATAAAAGCCGCGACCCGCGTGAGCAAACCAAACGCAACCAAAAGCCCGCCCACCAGCTGCAACCAGCCTCCAATTTGGCTAACTGGATTATTAGACCCTGGCATCCCGCCAAACTGTCCAAGAACCAACTGCGCGCCGTGGCAGGCGAGCATCAATCCCGCGATGAGCCGCAGTATGCAATAAACCGGATCGACGTAGCGATTGAGAATATTCATGGGCGCGAGGTTGCGGCCATTCCAGCTTTCATGTCAAGCCTCGCGTCAGCGCCGATTTAACGAAAGGAAGCAACGGTAACGAATCTCAAATTCTTCCTCTGGCAATACTCTCTACAATGGAGATAATCAGCCGGAAATAGAAAAGACGACATGAGGTTTGCAGCTTTGTTTGCAGCGCTCATTGCTGCCGCAATTGATGCGCAACCCCCTGGCCCGACGATGAACGCGATTGTGGCGCATCAATGGGGCGGACCTGAGGTGTTAAAAGTTGAAGAGGTGCCTCTCCCCCAGCCGAAGGAGAACGAGATTCTCATCAAATCTTTTGCCGCCGGGGTGAACTCATTCGATGGGACTCTCTTGTCGGGCAAGTATGCGAAAGTTTTCGGAACGCGGCTGCCTTGGATTCCCGGATATGATGTTGCCGGTACGGTCGAAAAAGTCGGTTCCAACGTAAAAAATTTTAAAGCAGCTGATCCCGTTTATGCCTTCATTTCAATTCCGAGTGGCGGTGGCTATGCGGAGTATGCTTTGGCTAAAGATAACCAGGCGGCATTGAAGCCGGCGACGTTGAGTTTTGCTGAAGCTGCGGCAGTGCCGAGTGTTGCGTTGACCGCGTGGCAGTCGCTCGTTGACAAAGCAAATGTTCAACCGGGACAGACAGTATTAATCCAGGGAGCGTCCGGCGGAGTCGGAATGTTTGCGATTCCAATTGCAAAGATTCGCGGTGCGAAAGTGCTCGCGACTGCCTCGACTGCCAATCAGGATTTCCTGAAACAACTTGGGGCCGATGTGGCCATCGATTACAAGACTCAAAAATTCGAAGATGTAGCCAAAGATGTTGATGTGGTCGTTGATGGCGTAGGTGGCGAGACGCTGAAGCGATCATATCCGGTCGTGAAAAAAGGTGGAATTTTGGTGAGTCTGGTTGGCCGCGTTGATCAGGCGGAGTTGGACAAGTACGGGATTCGCGGCGTATCTCTTGAGGCTGAATATAACGGCGATCAGCTGGCTGAGATCGGAAAGCTAATCGACGCCAAGAAAATTAAAGTCGTTGTTTCCGAGACTTTTCCGCTGGTTGATGCGGCCAAGGCCTTGGCAAAAGCGAACGCAGGTCACGCGCGGGGCAAGATCGTGTTGAATATTCGTGATGAGTCGAAATAACTGGGCGCGAACCGCGCATTCGATGTAAAACCGATCGACATCTGCGGGACACCTTTTGGTCGCGCCAAGCAGAGCGAACACACTAGATCGTCTAACGACTCGGTGAAAGAAATGCCACCATTACGAAATGACTCTCGCTTATTTGTCACGGCATTCTGCCGTGGTTTATCTCTTTCTCGTTAGATGCGATTGCGCCACGGCTCGGAAAAAATGATGGAACCGATCATTGACCATATAGAGATAACCGTCAAAGACATGAGCGTAGCTGTGCCATTCTACGATAAGCTCCTTCCGCTCTTAGGCTTTGCTGTGCAGGAGAGAGTTAGTGCCGTTATAGAAGGACACGATAAGCACGTCGTGCAGTACACTCATCCGCGGTTGGGATTTGCCATTACCTCACCGAGAAGCGGTTTCGCCGCCGAGACGATCAATCGCAGGAAACCAGGGGCACTACATCATCTCGCCTTCAAGGCGCCGTCTCGGGCCGAAGTCGATAGGCTCCATTCTAAACTGAAAGAAATAGGAGCCACTATAGTGAGCCCGCCACGGGAGTACCCAGAGTATACGCCCCCAGGTTATTATGCTTTGTATTTCAAGGATCCGGAGGGTATTAAGTACGAGGTTGTCTGCACTAAGCATGATGAAGGGTAGTAAGCGCCTAATTTGTTTCGAGGCGCGAGACAACGAGTTTAGCGGATCGTCCTGAAAAAATCTTCGCGAAACGCAGTCGATTTCGGTCTATAGGATTGCAGATGATGCAACAGAGATTCGAGAATCAGGTCGCGGTTGTTACCGGCGCGGGGCGGGGAATTGGCCACGCGATTGCGTTGCGGCTGGCCAGTGAGGGGGCGCAGGTTGCGAGCTTGAGTCGGACAGAAACGAACGCGCAGAAGACTGCGGAGGAAATTAATGCTTCACGCGCCAACGCAGCGAAGGCGTACACAGTCGATGTTTCCGATCATGGCGCGGTGCAGAAAGTCTGCGAAAAGATTTTGTCCGATTTCGGACGGGCCGACATTCTCGTAAACAATGCCGGTGTCACTCGCGATATGTTAAGCATGCGAATGTCGCCGGCCGATTGGGATTTGGTTTTAAATACCAATTTGAAAGGCGCATTCAATTTTGTGCAGGCACTCCAGCGCGCCATGATCAAGGAACGAAGGGGGCGGATCATTAATATCAGCTCCGTTATCGGAATTATCGGCAATGCGGGGCAGACTAATTACGCGGCGAGCAAGGCCGGCCTGATTGGTTTCACCAAAGCGCTGGCAAAAGAGTTGGCGAGCCGCAGCATTACCGTGAACGCAATCGCGCCGGGATATATCGCGACGGATATGACGAATGCGTTATCTAACGAGATTCAGAAATCGATCCAAGATAAGATTCCGTTGAAGCGCGTCGGCACGCCGGAGGAAATCGCAGCGGCGGTTGCTTTTTTGGCATCGGCGGAAGCGAGTTACATCACGGGGCAGGTGCTCTGCGTCGATGGCGGAATCGTGATGTGACTGGAGGATTTTCGCGACCTGCTTCATGCACGCAGCATAATCGTGACCCGTCCGTCCGCGACGGGGATGCCGTCAGCTAAGATCGAACATTGGTAAATGGTGTTTCCGGCGTCCCCGAACAGACGTTGAGCGCGGATCTCGAGAGGCGACGCGAGATCATCGAGGCGGGCGACATGCAGATGCGCGTCACGCAGCGCGGCGAGATAACATGGCGGCGCGGTTGTACCGGCAGCGCGTGCCCGTAGTCCGCCATGGATGGCGGCGGCTTGCGCGCCGTACTCGAGGGCATTCACCGCGGAGAGCTGGCCATCACGTCGGAGCGGATTATTTACATCGCGATGCGTATTGGCCATGCAAACGATCGATTCGTCATCCCAACGAAACACACCATCCAAGAGGCACATCGTGCCGGAGTGGGGGATGAGGGTGCGGATATCGGCTTTATCAACGAGCGGAATCACGAAAGCCAATATGGCTCGTATCCTAATGAGCTCAAAGCTCACGAGAAGATCGGAGGACGAGCTTTCGCTCGTCCAGGACGCGCAGAAGTGGGTCCTTTCCGCCACCGCTAATCCCAGAAGGGATAAAAGTTAAACCAATTGTACGGCACAAGGCGGGCATAATGTTCCAGACGATCAACGTAACGCTGCGTCCAATGCTGAATGTCTTCGGCGCGATGGTCGCGACTCAAAACGATTCCGTCAGCGAATTTTTCGAAATAAATTTCGTAGCGACTGCCTCCGCGATAAAGGCCGAAGAACAAGATGACGGGGCAATGCATCATGGCCGCAATCACGATGGCGCCGATCGGAAACGTAGCGGGGGCGCCGAGGAATTGGCATTGGGCAGTCTTACCATCGCTCGTCGGCCGATCGCCCAATGTTCCCACCAAGAATCCGGCATCCAGGCTTTCTTTCACTTTGAGCAACGTATCCGGTCGATCAGGCACGATAACGGTGCCGGCGATCTCCGGATTCAACGCGTCAAGAAAGCGCGTGAGGTTTTCGTTGTGCACAACATCCATCAGGACTCTGAGTGGATATTCTGCACGCGTCACGCCGAGCGCGCGCAACACTTCAAAGCTTCCAAGGTGCGATCCCAGCAGGATGCACCCTTGCCCATGTTCCACCTGCCGGTGAAGTAATTCGCGTTGATGAAATTTAATGTCGAAGCGATGGAATTCGCCGGTTAGCAGGTAAACACGATCCAGGATGGTTGCGGCGAAGTAGTAAAGATGGCGAAAAACATGCCACCAGTGAGCCGGGCGGCCGCGCACTCGCGCCAGATATTCATAAGACATGCGCCGGACGGCGTGTCCGCTAAGCAAGAAATAAAGGGTCGTAGGAAATAGTAGTAAGCGGGCGACTGAGCGACCGAAGACTCTAGCGGTCCAGTGAATTAACCGCAGGGCCGTGGGAGTTCCGCGTTCGGGAAGCGCCGTCCAACGTCGCGTGTGCTGGTCTTTGTCGATGACGGTAGTCACGTTTCATGTTTGCATGGAGGGCGAGCGCCCGCGAGCACGGAGATGACGCACACGATGCGCCGGGGCTTAACGTTGGGCGACGCGTTTTCGAATATCTTGCTCGTACTCCGGAAAATAAGTTCCGATCACCGGCAAATCGAACTTCCGCAGGATGCTGGTATTCGGTTCGCGTTCCAGCAGGAAACGAAAGCTTTCTGCGATGAGTTCGTCACCCGCAATATCGGCCCCACCCAGGCGAACCCGATCAGCTTCCTTCAACGTGACCTGATGAGTCGTGGCGGTCGCATCGGTGACTCTGACTTCGTATTGATCGCCGGAGAGATGACGCACTTCGATCATACGATTACAAAAAATCCCATAAAAACTGGTTTCTGCCAGTGCGAAGAGATTTCTGTAGTTCGTACGACAGTTTCAGACATCTTTCGACTTCACCGCTGACGACTCCATAATAGATAGGGTACCTTACTAATGAAGGCCAAGGTATTCGGCCAACACGATGAGGCGACGCTGCGGCAAATCGAGAATTGTATCGACGCTGGTGGCGAGCGCGGAGTTCTTTGCGCGGACGGCCACAAAGGTTATGCGCAACCGATTGGCGGAGTTGTCGCCTACAAAGATAAAATTTCGCTTTCCGGAGTCGGCTTTGATATCGCTTGCGGCAATCTCGCCATCCTCACCGACGCCAAGGGCAGTGAGATCGCGCCAAAAATCAAATCGATCATGGACGACGTTGTGCGGGACATTTCGTTCGGCATCGGACGAAAGGCTAAAACGCGAGTCGATCATGAATTATTCGATGACGAAACCTGGACGATTGCCCCGATCTCAGGACTCAAGGAAATGGCGCGCGGTCAACTTGGCACTGTCGGCGGCGGAAATCACTACGTTGATATTTTCGCCGACGAACAAGACCGCGTCTGGGTAGGTGTGCATTTCGGCTCACGCGGGCTCGGACATAAAACGGCAACACATTTTTTGAAGGCGGCCGGCGGAAAGGATGGCATGGACGTGCCGCCAACGGTGGTGCCGGTGAATTCCGAGATCGGCGTTGATTATCTAAAGGGAATGGGACTGGCCGGAAAGTATGCTTACGCTGGGCGGGAAGCGGTGGCGCGGCATGTGGTTCGCGAAATTCTCGGAGCAAAGATCTTGGATGAAGTGCATAATCATCACAATTTCGCCTGGCGCGAGACACATGATGGCGAAGATTTGTGGGTCGTGCGTAAGGGTGCGACGCCGGCCTTTCCGGGTCAGCGCGGATTTGTCGGCGGCAGCATGGGCGATGATGCAGTGATAATTGCGGGAATCGACTCGGGTGAATCGCGCGGGGCCCTTTACTCGACCGTGCACGGTGCAGGACGAATCATGTCGCGCACGGCGGCGAAAGGAAAATTTGAGCGGGTAGGGAAAAAGCGAATCCGGCGCGATGGTTTGGTGCGTCACGACGAGATGCTGAAATGGGT
>DATELT010000063.1:0-6953 GCA_035276245.1 Chthoniobacterales bacterium | reverse complement strand
ATAAACTTACACAGGCTTCCAGTTCGTGTGGCAGCCAGGCATCTTGCCCGGTTTTCAGTGTGTGGAATCAACAGGCAAGAATGGCCGTCGCCCCACACGCAAAGATGCCTGTGCTACCGGCCGCTACAGGGCTCTCGTGGTCACGATCAGCTTGTCGTTTTGCACCGTTGCCATCCTGATATGTCGCCAAAGATCACTCGCGGCATCCCCCCTGGCGGATTCACGACGGAAACTGTCGTTTAAACTGCGATTGAATGATTGCACGAACTCAGCGGTAAGAAGCGCGCGCGGAAATTGATAACCGTTCGCTTCGGCGGAGCGGACATCAAAGTTAAAATTATCGTCCACGTAGCTGAAGCCGAACTGAATGTTTCCATTAAACCATCGTCCCTTCAGTCGGCTCCACTTTGCCGAATCAAGCGGTGCACTGACGTCGAGCGAGACAATGGAATTGGCAATGGCGACCCGTGCATGATTGTGTGCGTCACGGAATTCGGGTTCATTTTGCAAGAGAGCGTTAATGTCATCGGCGGTGAATTCGATTGTAGTTTCTACCCGATTTCTAATTGCACTGCGAAGCGAGTCCAATTTTGCTTTCGCCAGCTGTAATTCCGTCGGCGTTGCCGGCCGCGTCTGGATTTGAGCCGGCGTGGTTGCGGTAAACAGGTTGATGCCGCGGTTTACAACAAACAAGCCGCCGCCGATGAGAACGATGCCAAAAACAACCACGACGACAACGAGGGTCAGACAGCCCTTCGCGAAGCACCCCATGCCGCTCGGCACGGGCGGCGGCGGCGCTTGCCTGATTGGTGGAGCGTCCATTTCGCGGCGACAACTAGCGCGCCGAAAGCAGCTTTGAAAGAATTTTCTTGCGCGAGAAGAACATTGGCGCGCCACCGTTGCGCTCGTAGATTGAAAGGATGAAAGCCAAAGTGGTGGTGATGCCAAAAGCGGCGGTGCTGGATCCCCAGGGCGCAGCCGTGCGGGAGGCAATGCAGCATCTCGGTATGCGCGAAGTCAAAAACGTGCGCATTGGCAAATACCTGGAAATCGATCTCGAGCGCGACGACGCCGACGTGGAAGCACGCCTGCACAAGCTTTGCCGCGATTTGCTTTCGAATCCGGTCATCGAAGATTATCAGTTGGTGAAGGAATGAAAGCGCTGCGTTATTTTTTCTGCGTCGTTTTTCCGCCGCTGGCTGTTCTGCTTACGGGGCGGATTGCCAGCTTTTTCCTGAGTATAATCCTGACGCTTCTTGGCTGGATTCCAGGTGTGATTCACGCCTGCCTAGTGGTAAATGATTATCACGAAGAAAAACGAGCGACGCGGCTTGCTCACGCCTAGATGAAATTCGCGGTCATCCAGTTTCCCGGTTCCAATTGTGACCAGGATTGCCTGCGCGCCATCAACGGACTCGATGGGTTGAGCGCGGAATATGTTTGGCACAAAGAGACCACACTTGCCGGCTTCGATGCCATCGTGCTGCCGGGCGGATTTGCTTACGGTGATTATTTGCGCTGCGGGGCCATCGCGCGTTTCTCGCCCATCATGAACGAAGTAGTGCGCGCGGCGAAAGACGGCCAGCTCACTCTCGGCACCTGCAACGGTTTTCAAGTGTTATGCGAAGCGGGCTTGCTCCCGGGTGCCCTCGTTCGCAATCGCGGATTGCGTTTTGTTTGCGATATGGTCAACCTGCGAATCGAAGTCACCGACTCGGCTTTCACGCACGATTGTGAGCAAGGCACCATCTTGCGGATGCCAATTGCTCACGGCGAAGGCTGTTATTTTGCCGACCCGGAAACACTACGGGAATTGAATGGTAACGGCCAGGTCATGATGCGCTACTGCGATGCGACCGGCGCGACCTCACCCCAATCGAACCCAAACGGTTCCATTGAAAACATTGCCGGCATTTGTAACCGGGATGGAAACGTTTTCGGCTTAATGCCGCATCCGGACCGCGCGTCCGATCTACGTCTCGGCAGTGCGGATGGCGCCAAGATATTCCTTTCCATGGCCGAGACTATTCTTGCTGGACGCGCCCGAGCTGCGGCGTGAGTATGTTCCTAACGGGAACTGGTACCGGCGTCGATAACCTTGATCGCCATTCATCTTTGCAGTGATTGGTCCTGGAATTGGACTTACTGCGATGAAAATAATCTGCGGTCGTCACGAGGGAGGACCTTCGTCGGATGGTGACTGTAAATTGAGGCCTAGACCAAGGAATATGTTCAAAAACATAACACAATTGTCAACATTCTTACACTTTACAGTGGACTAAACGAGTTCTTCCCTCGGTGAAAAGGGTGGCACCTGCATTGCTGGAAAAGCGTAGCAACCAACCTCACTATGCTCCTGCAAAAGACTCTCCACATGGGCCAGTCGTTGCTAGAATGCAAAAACCGGCTCGCGAATATCCATTCCTACCGACGCCAGTTTGTGATGGTAACGAGAGCCATCGTTACCTCATCGAAAACGGTCGATTTTTCGTTTCGTGGCCCGCTCGGTTTCGCGGGTCACACTGTTCTGCTCGGTCTCGAGAGCGATTCTCCGGATGAGGTTGTTTTCGAATCCGTCGGCGGCAATCTCGATTTAATGGGAATTGTCGATTTCGCGGAGCTGCGGCCGAACTGCACCGAAATCACTCTCGCGGTGCATTACGAGATTAAAAACAAATTTTTTGCGTGGCTGGATCGGCGATTGCGTTTCATGGACGCATTCGTCAACCGCGAGCTGCGCAGTATCCGGGCACACTTTGAGGGAATCGCAGCGCCGTATTCCGAGCCGGCAACCATCTTGCCTCTGCTCGAGACGGCAACTGCGTAGGGCAGGCGGAAAGGGCGCGGTCGGGACGCCGCGCCCTTTTTTCTGTACGGATACCGAGATGAACGCATTGGAGCTAGCGGTGCCGAATAATTGTAACCGCTTCGTTTTGTAGAGGCGTCCGAGCGACACGGCGACAGAGCGCCTGGCTACAATCTAAATCAAAACACTTCTAGTTTAGCCTGCGGCGCCGACCTGTCGGCGCCCAAAGTCTTTGGGACACAACAGCGTGCGTCCCTTCGTCCTTGTGGAGTCACGCGTGTCGCCTGCAATCTACCCAATCCGCACTGCGTGGGTTTTATCGAGCCGCAAGATTTGATTCGGCGACAATGTAATTTGCTCGGTTGGATTGCGCAGTTTGGCGCCGTCCAATTGAATGCTGCCTTGTTTGATCAGGCGACTCACTTCAGCGCGCGACTTCGTAATGGCGCACGCGGCGAAAGCTCTAACGGCAATTGTGACGACATCACCGGATTGCGCGGGCAAAACTGGGAGCTCGGTTTCCGACAATCGCTTTTCGCTGAAGCGTGTCGTCCACTCTTCTTTCGCTCTCCAAGCGGCTTCGCGCGAATAATACGTAGCGACGATTTCAGCCGCGAGATTCTTCTTCGTCTCCAGCGGATGTTCGCCCTTGGGAAGCTCGCGCGAGAGCAGTAGCAAATAATACCGCTCCATCAATTCATCGGAGATGCTCATCAATTTTCCGAACATCTCGGCCGGCGGATCATTGAGCGCGACATAGTTGCCCAGGCTCTTGCTCATTTTTTGTTTACCGTCGAGCCCCTCCAGGATCGGTGTCAGGAGGACGATTTGCTCTGGTTGTCCGTTCATTCTTTGCAGGTCGCGCCCGAGTAGAATGTTGAACAACTGATCGGTTCCGCCGAGTTCCACGTCGGCTTTTATCATCACTGAATCGTAGGCTTGCATGATAGGGTATTGAATTTCGTGCGCATGAATCGGCTGCTCATTTTTGATCCGGTCGCGAAAATCTTCCCGTTGCAGCAACTGCTGCAAAGTCACGTTGCCATTGAGGCGAATTACGTCTTCGAACGATAGCTTTCCGAGCCAGGAACCGTTATAAACAATTTCGGTCTTGCTTTGATCGAGAATTTTAAAGGCTTGTTCGCGATAGGTCGCGGCATTGCGATCCACTTCTTCCCGCGTGATCGTTGGCCGCGTCGCTGAACGCCCGCTGGGATCGCCAATCAAGGCGGTGAAATCTCCAATGATTAAAACGGCCTGGTGACCAAGTTCCTGAAAATCCCGCAGTTTCCGGAGGATGATGGTATGCCCGAGGTGAAGATCGGCGCTGGTCGGGTCGACGCCAAGTTTCACCCGCAACGGACGGTTGGCGCGGAGTTTTTCCGCCAATTCCGCTTCGCTAATAACTTGCGCGGTGCCGCGGGTGAGTCGTGCAAGCTGATCGCGCATGTTCATGCGCACTAAAAACAGCGCGCGCGGGGAAACAACCTACTTGTTCTTGTTCAACAACTCGCGCACTTCGTCGATTGTGAGTGGTCGGTCCTGCGCATGCAGCGCCTTCTGACTTTTGCCCTGCCCCAGAAACGGCCGGTTACCGGCGAAATCGCCAGTAGCGTATTTTTTCGTGGGGTACGCAGTCGTTGAAACATCTCGTGTCTTTTTTGTTTCAAATCCTTTCATCGGCGGCGACGTGGGCACTGTTGCTGATTTAGTTGTGTAATTACGTGTGCGGTAGGCGCTCGTCGGCGATTTTCGATCGGCGACGAAGGTTTTGGTGAGTTTTTTGTCCGAAACGTAAAACGTCTTGGTCGAAGCGGATCGGGTGGGGGTTTCCGCTCCACCGTTGAACTTTTTGTTTTGGTCCGAATTGGATAGTTTTGTGTCCGGGCTCAGGAGCCGGTCGACAAGTTTGCGCTCCTGTTCCTGGGCATAGCTCCCAGTCGCAAGAGCGAGGAACGCGAACGTCAAAAGGGCCGCGCGCACCGTTTCAGCCTGCAAAATTAAAGGCGATTTGTAAAGAAAAAGCGTGATTTCGGGCCAGACCAGACTGGCATTCATGGGTTGGAAGCCCATGCCGTGTCGCCTATCGTGAAAGAATGGAGGACTTGCTTTTCCGCGATGACCAGGCGCTGATGCGGGAGGCCTTGCGTCTGGCAAGGAAGGCCGCCGCAAGTGACGAGGTGCCTATCGGCGCGGTGATCGCGAAAAATGGCCGCATTATTGGCCGTGGATATAACCAGGTCGAATTGCTAAAGGATCCGACGGCACACGCCGAAATTCTGGCGATAACCCAGGCCGCGGCCGCAGTCGGTGACTGGAGGCTGAATGATTGCGACCTAGTGGTGACAAAAGAGCCATGTCCGATGTGCGCGGGCGCAGCCATTCACGCCCGATTGCGCCGGGTGGTTTTTGGTTGCGAAGACGCGCGGGGGGGTGCCGCGGGAGGCGTTCTTAACCTTCTACAGATGTCGCAACTAAATCATCGCTGCGATATCGCGAGCGGCGTGCTGGCGCAGGAATGCAGTGGATTGCTTCAGGACTTCTTTCGCCGTAAACGCAATGCGATCGAGAAGTAAAAGTCAGCGTTAATGCGTTGCAGGATGGAGAGTTGCAGGTGAATCGAGCACTTATACCAGTTCGGGTCAGACCGTCTGGGTCGCCGTGGATGGCACCGAACAAAGTATCTCCACAGGTGGTAAACGGCATGAGATTGGCTGTGAAACGTAGAGATGAAAACCCCACGAACAAATCCGCCGCCCACTCCGCTTCCCGAGTGGCTAAACGAGTGTTCATTCCAGTCGCGCCAGGAGTCCCTCGGTCTTACGCCCGGCATCCTGGGTCACCATGTTAAGAAATCGGACCCGCCGGATTCTTTCCAACCTGATTCTGCCTCTGGGACCGGCGTTACGGCGTTTGGTGATAAAGGGCTTGGTTCAATAAAGAATCGAAATTTTGGTCCGGTGCTAAACTCTTCAACCACGAAGTCCCCTTTGAAGCCTTCGAACAACGAGGTCTTGTCAGAACTGCGTACGTTGCGGCAACTATCATCCAAGGTTTTTGATCCTCACGGTGAACGCGATTTTCTGCCCGAAATGATTCTCTTCGCAGTGATCGGCGTCCTGTGCGCGGCCTGGCCGATCATCTCGATGTTCACCGCCATGGCCGGTGGGCACTGAACGGCGCGATTAGAGCTACTTCGGTAGGCTACTTTTGGGTTCGCCTTTTGAGTCGAAAAACACGAGGGTTCCGCCTTTTTCGTTGCTGGAGAGCGCCACCGCCTGTTCGCCGTCTTTACCGAGAACCGCGATCAGGCCGCGATTCTCGTCACATCCCATATACGCAGTCTGGTAGCCCGCTTTCCCCTTGATCGAAATAACCCCGTCGCCCTCTACAGTTGTGATTTCCGCCACCGGTCGCCCCTCCGCGTCCGCTACTACGAACGTGCCGCCTTGGTCTTTCCCGAGCATCAACACATTGGTCTGGCCGGCGGAATTTTGCGCGCTCACGATTCCGCCCAGCTCATGCACTTTCAGCCCAGCTCGTGGTTTGCCGTCAGCCGAGGCGACAAAAATCTCGCCGGCGCCGTCCTTGGTTTCGCCGATTGAGACCACCACTTCCTGGTCCTTGTTCCAAATCTCAAAACGCGCGCTCCCGTTCTCGTCTATTTGAAACAATCCGCGCGCCCGGCCATCGTTATCGTTGAGGTATATGCAGGCATATCCTTCTTCGGCCTTGAGCAGGATCGGCATCTTATCGGCGCTGTGACGTATCGATATCACTTCGGCGTCGAGCAGTAAGAACGGCGGGCGCGGCTGCTGTGGCAGTTTTTCTTCCTGACCCAGGACACGTAAAACGTGGTCGAGGTCGCGTCGCAGCCGCGCGACCTCATGTCTCAACTGATTAAGTTCGTCTGCCATAAGTGTAGTCGTGACAATTTCCTCAGGGTGCCGGCCCCATTCTACTTCGGACAAATTCGGCGACAAGCTCGTTGATATGCTGGCTGCCTCGCTAGGATTCGAACCTAGACTTCGATTTTTTACCTACAGCCGTCGCACTCTCCCTCGTAGAAACACATAAAAACACATCATTGACGTCCGCGACCGTTCCCACTATTGTGGTCACTTTATGGCTTCAGTAGTCAGAAAGC
>DATELT010000062.1:0-12855 GCA_035276245.1 Chthoniobacterales bacterium | reverse complement strand
ACCGACCTGGTCTTGCACATCACCCAAATGTTGCGAGCGCAAAAGGTCGTTGGAAAGTTTGTCGAATTCTACGGCGAAGGCGCAGCCTCATTGCCAGTGCCGGATCGCGCCACGATCGGAAATATGTCGCCGGAATACGGCGCCACCATTGGTTATTTCCCAGTTGATCAGGAGTCGGTGAATTACTTGCGCGCAACCGGTCGTAGCGACGAACAATGTGCCGCCTTCGAGAATTATTTCCGCGCGCAGAAAATGTTTGGCATGCCGCGCGGGGGCGAAATCGATTATAGCGTCGACTTGCAATTAGAACTCGGGCAGGTTCAGCCGGGCGTTGCCGGACCGAAACGTCCGCAGGACCGGATCAATCTTCCCGATCTTGGCCAAACTTTCAGGTCGCTTCTGCAGCAGCCGATTAAGGACGGCGGCTATGGAAAGGAAAATGTCGATCTCTCGATCAAACATCTCGTGCAATTAAATGGGAGCGCGCCGGATGATGGTGGCATGCCCTCAACCGACGACGGTGAGACCGCTACGGCGGAAGAACGAAACAAGCTCGAGATGGTGTCGAATCGGCCGACTCCTGATCCAGCGAAAGATCTGAAAGCAGCTGATCCATTCCGTCACGGTCAGAGCAGAATCGGG
Source organism: Chthoniobacterales bacterium (assembly GCA_035276245.1). Lineage (GTDB taxonomy): Bacteria > Verrucomicrobiota > Verrucomicrobiia > Chthoniobacterales > UBA10450 > AV69. Next base: position 12,213 of record DATELT010000062.1, on the reverse strand, counting down.
CACGGCAGCGTTTTGATCGCGGCTATCACCAGTTGCACCAACACCAGCAATCCGAGTGTGATGCTGGCGGCGGGTTTGTTGGCGAAGAAAGCGGTCGAGCGCGGCCTGCGCATCGATCCGGCAGTAAAGACCTCGCTCGCTCCAGGATCGCGGGTCGTCTCGGATTACCTAACGAAAACTGGACTGCAAACTTATCTCGACCGGCTCGGCTTCAATCTTGTTGGGTATGGTTGTACTACCTGCATTGGCAATTCCGGTCCACTCCACCCCAAGATTGAGAAAGCAATTCATGAATACGATCTGGTTGCAGCATCAGTCCTTTCTGGAAACCGTAATTTCGAAGCGCGCGTTCATCAGAACATCAAAGCCAATTTTTTGATGTCGCCTCCCTTGGTTGTCGCGTTCGCACTCGCAGGTCGCGTCGATCTCGATCTGACCAAAGAACCGATCGGCAAGGACAAAGACGGGAAAGAAACGTTTCTGCGCGATCTCTGGCCCAGCCTGACTGAAGTGCGTGACGCCATGCAATCCGCCCTTACTCCGGAAGTTTTTCGAAAGCTTTATCGCGATTTCGCCGATCAGAACCCGAAGTGGAACGAAATTCCGTCCAGCACGGGCGACATTTATCAATGGGACGAGAAGAGCGACTACATTCATGAACCACCATTCTTCGAAGATTTCTCGATGAAGCCCGGAAAAATCGAGAACATCGTCGGCGCACGTGCGCTGGGGATTTTTGGCGACTCGGTTACAACCGATCACATCTCGCCGGCAGGTGCGATCAAGGCGAGCTCACCCGCGGGGCGATATCTCATTTCACGCGGGATTGAGCCGGCGGATTTCAACAGCTACGGCTCACGACGCGGGAATGATTTGGTGATGACCCGCGGCACGTTTGCCAACGTGCGGATGAAAAACCTGATTGTACCGGGAACGGAGGGAGGCGTGACAAAGTATTTTGGGAAACCGCGGCAAGGTCCTAATAATACCGCCGGCGAACAGATGTCGATTTATGACGCCTCGATGAGGTATCAGAAGGATAACGTGCCACTCGTGATCCTGGCCGGGACTGAGTATGGGACCGGATCATCGCGTGATTGGGCGGCAAAGGGGACGCGACTGCTCGGAGTAAAAGCGGTCGCTGCTTCGAGTTTCGAACGAATCCATCGATCGAATCTTGTCGGCATGGGCGTTCTGCCTCTGCAATTTGCCGAAGGCACAAATGCGCAAACTTTGAGACTCGACGGTTCAGAAACGTTTTCGGTCACCGGTTTGTCTGATGCAATCGAACCGGGGATGACTGTGACCCTACAGATCGGGCGAGCGAATGGGAAAAGCGATTCAGTTCCCGTTAGCTTGCGAATCGATACTCCGATCGAAATCGATTATTACCGACACGGCGGTATCCTGCAATTCGTCCTGCGCCAACTGCTGGCAAAGAAGTGACCAAAGAAGGGACGCGCTTCTGCGCGTCAGACTCGCCGAAGCAAGTCTCTCCGACCATTCATCACTTCTCCTTTGTTACTTTGTAACTTTTTTAGCGCTTTTTAAAGCCGTCTCTTACTCTTCCGGTTGTACCCGATAGCGGACGGCAATTCGTTCTCCTTCAGGCACTGGGCTGAGGTCGGCGCGCTCCGTTGCCATCATCCAGTCCGACCATGCTTCATCTTCTTTCGTAGGCTTCGCGCGCAGCTTCAGCTTGATGAATTGGCTGGCGCCGCCTTCGCTCTCGATCGAAACCAGTAGATCGCGGTTAAACGTTTGGGAGAGCAGGGACGCTTTGCCGGGAACAAAAACGAATCCATCGCTGGTTGCGATCTTATCGTAATCAAGCAACGCATAACAATTGTCACGGTCGTTAGCATAAAGACTCGCGTGCAAGGTCTGCACACTTGGCTGAGCGGGCAGCTTCAGCGTTGGCGGAATCTTAAGTTCGAATTCAAGCGCAAGCGATTTACCGCCGAGTGTTGGTGGATGGTCCGCCGCCAGATAAAGAACGCCCGAAACGAGTGCGGCCAGGCCGAACGTGATCCCGAGTGCAACTCCCTGCGCCTTCGCGAAGCCGCTTAATCCCGTTTTGCGACTGAATAACGCGACGATTAACCCGATGATTAAGCCAACGATGAGCCCCAATGGCGCCAGCGCGAAAAAGATCAGCATCCCGCGTCCGCCTTCGAAATCGGAAACGTGATAGAGTTCAGTTAAGTAGAGCGAAGCGGCGATCGAAACAACCGCTCCCGCAATCGCAGTGAGCAATGCGATCGCAAGTACGCGTAATGCTTTCACCTGGATTAAACCGTCGGATGTTGTCGAAAAGTCGTTTCAGATTTCGAAAGCGCTAAAAAAAACCAACCCCATAGGCGATGCGGCCCCCTTGCCCTTGGTTCGACACAGATCTCGCACATGTGGTTGAGGTTTTCCCTTAAGCCGGCCGTTTCAGTTCCAGCTTTCGGACGGCGCCTCACGATGGCTAGCCAGAGGAGCAATGGAATTCAAGGAAAAGGCGTGATCCTAAGTCCAGAAAAACATAATCGGTAGAGTGGCGTACTCTAAGCTCTAGCGTGCCTGTATGCGACGCACGTCCTGGCTTGAATTGGCGTGCCCGAAGATTCTCGGATCAACCTTCACTGCCGCACTGACGATTGGCGCTCTTGTGAAATTTTCGGCGACTCATGACAGTCCAACTCCAAATGACAAGGAAAACACGGTGGCCGTGGCAAAGGCCCGGATCGCCACCAAATTTCTCGTGATGGATCAAGACACAGTCAGCTCTTCGCTACCCGAAGGCGACACGACGTTTGTCATTTTCGTGGCGCGGAGTTCCACGCTCGATCGGTTCACCTTCATCAACGAGAATCAGCCGGCTCGCGGCGAACTGAGGATCGCGGTCGCAAACGAGAGGTTGTCGGCCGAGAGCGACAAGTGGAGATCGGTAGACGGACCGGTGTCATTTAAGCACAAGCGTCTGTTCAATGTCTCGGTGCTCGGCGTGGAAGCCAAATATGTCCGCCTCAGCTTTCACGTTGAGCACGACGAAAACGTTGGCCGGGTGAACGCTTTCGAGGCTGTCGTAATCAATTAAAGCCGTCTGCGGTGGCGCGGTTGCAGCCCTGAAAGCGAACGACAAGCGATTCACTCCGCCACCAAATTCGAAAGAACCGTTGCCATGTTTTTCATAGATTTTCGCTTTAAAACCCATTTTCTGTTTTGATCCAGCCGTCGATCCGCCGAAATCTCCACCCGCTCGCGTTAGCGGCACAGAATTAGCTTTTTCTGGCTTGGGCGTCACTGGCGCGGCGAATGCGAGCAACTACGGCATCTCATATCCAGACGCGGCAGCAACGGAAGAAGGTTTCCCGCCAACCGAAAAATAATGAAAACCAACAGAAGACTCCGCGGAAAATCGCTCCGGCGAAAGATGCGGATTATTATCAATTGGTTGCCCGGGCTACAAACGATGCAGTTCGGGATTGGAATTTAACGAGCGGCGAGGTCACCTGGCCGCAGGGTCTCGATACTCTTCTCGGTTATTCCCCGGGTAAATCAGATCAGACGATTGCGTTCTGGCAACGGCAGATTCATGGGGCGGATCGTTCGCGTACTGCGGCGTCTATCAGGGGTGCTATCAAATCCAAAACCGAATATTGGTCGGGCGAATATCGTTTCCGACATGCCCAGGGGCATTACCTTCAGCTACTGGAGCGCGCTTTGATTCTTCGCGACCGCAATGGGCGCCCGGTCAGGTTCATTGGCGTGCTGATGGATGTGACCGCGCGCAAACAACTGCATGATCAGCTTTCTCATTCCCAGAAAATGGAAGCGTTCGGTCAACTCGCAGGAGGCGTCGCTCACGATTTTAACAATTTCCTGACCGCGATCCTCGGCTACAGTGATCTGCTCGTTGCTGAGGTCGAGGGTCGCGGAACGGGAGCCAAATACTTGAGTGAGATTCGCAGTGCCGCCGGACGCGCCGCTTCACTGACAAAACAACTCCTCACCTTTAGCCGTCGCGAGCCGTTGGAACCGCGGGTGCTGGAAGTGAACAAGCTGATCCATGATCTGGAGCGCTCGATGCTTCGACTCCTCGGCGAAAACATCTCCGTCTTGTGCGAGCTGATGCCGGGAAAGAAACACATCAAGGTCGATCCGGATCAATTCACCCAGATCATTATTAACCTCGCCGTCAACGCGCGAGACGCGATGCCGGCTGGAGGCACGTTGGTGCTAAAGACCGAGGCGATTTCTACCAATGGCAAGTCCCCAGCCGAATTGCCGCCAGGAAAATACGTGAGCATTAGTGTGATCGATAACGGCACAGGGATGACCGATGACATAAAGGAACATCTCTTCGAGCCGTTCTTTACCACCAAAGACGATCGCCACGGCAGCGGACTCGGCTTGGCTACATGCTATGGGATTGTTCGCCAGAGCGGCGGACACATCATTGTTGAAAGTGAGCTCGGAAAAGGCACCGCCGTGCACCTCTATCTCCCGGAGGTCGTCGCGCCACCGCCGACTCCGTATCGCAAAAGGCCGAAATTGCCCAGCGGCACTGAAACAATCCTGGTAGTCGAAGACGACATTAGCGTGAGACATGTCGCGGTGCGGACATTGCGAATGCTCGGCTACAACGTTCTGGAGGCATTTCGCGCCGATGAAGCCAAACGCTTGATTCAGTGCAACATCGTTAACCTTGTCGTTAGCGATGTTGTGCTGCCTGATATGAGTGGATGCGACTTCGCCGACTGGACACGAACCAACAGCCCGTCTACGCAAATTCTGCTAACCTCCGGCTATTTGCCCGAGATAACTCTCGACACCCCAGCCAGCGATCTGCCTTTCCTGTCAAAACCTTTCGATCCTGAACAGCTGGCACAAACGGTGCGAGCATCGCTTGACGGTATCGTCGTCAGCTGAGTCCAAACACCCACGCTTCGAAAACGTTGCCGCCCTTTTACGCGCGGTGTATGCAATTCCGTGATCAGCTTTGCCGACATCGAAGCCGCACGCGAACGAGCCAAGGGCGCGGTTTATTACTCCCCTTGTCTGCCTTCGATCCCGTTAAGCGATATCACCGGGATGGAGATTTTCTGCAAGCTCGATAACTTGCAGCGCACTGGGAGTTTTAAAGAACGCGGTGCGCGCAATGTGCTTGCGCAATTGCCCGCCGATCAGAAAAAGCGAGGCGTCATCGCGGCGTCAGCCGGAAATCACGCTCAAGCGCTCGCGTATCAGGGAAAGCTGCTTGGCATTTCCGCGACTGTAGTTATGCCCAAACACGCTCCGCTCATCAAAGTGACTACTTGTCAGAGGCTCGGTGCTCGCGTTGTTCTGCATGGGAAAGATTTCGCCGAAGCCAAAACGCGCGCGCACGAAATCGGCGAGAAGGAAAAACTGGCCTACATCGATGGCTACGATGATCCGTCGATCATCGCAGGTCAGGGAACAATGGGCTTGGAAATTCTGGAGCAGGTTCCCAATGTCGATGCCGTGATCGTGCCGGTCGGCGGGGCCGGATTAATTGCTGGCCTTTCGCTGGCCGTGAAAACGAAGCGCCCAAAAGTGAAAGTCATCGCCGTGGAAGCGGAAAATGTCGCCAGTTTTTCCGCTGCACTAAAAGCGGGAAAGCCGACGCGGATCGAAATGCAACCCACCCTCGCCGATGGCCTCGCCATTCCACAGGTCGGCAAAAATGCATTCGAGATTGCAAAATCGCGGGTCGACAGGTCCCTCATTGTTACCGAAGAAGAAATCGCGCTTTCCATTTTGCGGATCGTTGAGCTGCAGAAGGGGGTGGTGGAAGGCGCCGCGGCCACTCCTCTCGCGGCCTGCTTGTCCGGCGATCTAAAAAGTCTCGCCCGCAAACGTGTCGTGCTCTTGCTTTGCGGCGGAAATATCGATCCCAATGTCTTGAGCCGCGTTATCGAACGCGGGCTCGTCGCCGATGGGCGACTCTCTCGCTTCGCCGCGGTGATTAGCGATCGGCCCGGCGGTCTCGCAGATCTGACCGCACAAATCGCTGCCAGCGGTGCCAGCATCAAACAAGTGGTACACGATCGCGCTTTCGCCGACTCTGATGTCTCGGCGGTGCACGTCCTTTGCACGGTGGAAACACGCAACCGCGAACACCTGGCCACGCTGCGAAAGAAACTGCGCGAGAACGACGTAGAGACCTACGACTCGAGGCAGGTGTAACCGTCGCTGTCCTCATTGGCAGAGATAGAAGTTTCCGCCGCCGGAGACGGTGGCATTTACTACCGCTTATCGAATCTCAGCTACACCCACTTCACTTGAAGCACCCATCGCGCTCCGTAGTCTTTAATGATGCATTCGGGCGAGACGGAGACAATCGAAAAACCGGTGGCAAAAAGGCGGGAAAAATCTGAGCCGTATAACTCCGTCGCGCCGACAAATGCCTTTACTACCTTTGCAGACCGCCACATCGGCCCAAGTCCCGAAGAGACAGCGCAAATGCTGCGTGAACTCGGCTTCGCAGACTTGGATGCGCTCGTCGATGCCACCGTCCCGAAAAACATCCGTTTGGATCGTGTTCTCGAATTGCCTGCGGCAAAAAGCGAGAGTGACGCCCTAGCAGAACTTCGTACCCTAGCCTTGCAAAATAAGACGGGGCTCAATTTCATCGGTGCCGGATATTACGACAGCATCACACCGCCGGTCATTCAGCGGAACATCCTCGAGAACCCCGGTTGGTATACCGCCTATACACCATATCAAGCCGAGCTCGCTCAAGGCCGCCTCGAAGCCTTGCTCAATTTCCAAAGTATGGTCACCGACCTCACCGCGCTCGACATCGCCAATGCTTCGTTGCTCGATGAAGCGACAGCTGCCGCTGAGGCGATGGCCCTATGTCATCACGCCGCGACCGATCGCTCGCGCAACAAATTTTTCGTCGCTGACAATTGTCATCCGCAAACCATCGAAGTGGTTCGGACACGCGCAAAACCGCTCGGGACCGAGATCGTCACCGGCGACTTTGCTAGTTTCAAATTCGACGACTCTGTTTTTGGCGCACTCGTTCAGTATCCCGCGACGGATGGAGCGATCTATGATTACGAAAAGTTTGCAGCAGCGGCGCACGACGCGGGCGCTTTGCTTGTTGTCGCAGCCGATATTCTTGCGCTCACTCTACTAAAACCGCCGGGCGAATTCGGAGCTGATGTTGCGGTGGGTTCCACCCAGCGTTTTGGCGTTCCCCTAGGATTTGGCGGACCGCACGCCGCCTACATTGCGACGCGTGACCAGTTCAAACGTCATCTTCCCGGCCGATTGGTCGGCGTCTCACACGACGCTGAAGGACGTCCCGCTTATCGATTGGCGTTGCAAACTCGCGAGCAACACATCCGGCGTGACAAGGCCACCAGCAACATTTGCACTGCTCAGGTCTTGTTAGCTGTCATTGCCGCGATGTATGCGGTCTATCACGGACCGAATGGATTACGCGTCATTGCGCAACGCGTCCACGATCTTGCGTCCAAACTCGCCCAGGGTCTGCGCCAGCTCGGTTTCAAAATCGCTCACGAAGATTTCTTCGACACGATTCGACTCGAACTCGGGCAGGGTTCAAGCCGTGATTTAATCGAACGGGCCGCGCAAGCCGGCTGCAATCTGCGCGCCGTTAGCGATCACACGATCAGTATCGCACTCGATGAAACGACAACCGATTCGGATATTGCAACCCTCATCTCGATCTTCCGCGGCACTGCGGTTCGCGATTATGCGGATGAGAGTCTCGACACCTCTTCGTTCCGCATTCCGCAATCCGCAATTCGCAATTCTCCGTTCCTCACCCATCCGGTTTTCAACACCTATCAGAGCGAAACCGAAATGCTCCGTTACCTGCGCCGGCTGGAATCGCGTGATCTCTCGCTTTGTCATTCGATGATCCCACTCGGGTCCTGCACGATGAAATTGAATGCGACCGCGGAAATGTTTCCGATCTCGTGGCCGGAATTCGCGAAGCTGCATCCGTTCGCGCCGAATTCACAAACGATCGGCTATCGCCAGATGTGCAATCAACTCGGAAGCTGGCTCGCGGAAATTAGCGGTTTCGCTGCCATTTCATTGCAGCCTAATGCCGGCTCCCAAGGCGAATTCGCCGGTCTGCTCGCCATTCGCGAATACCACGCCTCGCGCGGCGAAGCGCATCGCGACGTCTGCCTCATCCCGCAATCCGCTCACGGGACTAATCCGGCCAGCGCCATCATGGCTGGGTTCAAGGTGGTTGCCATAGCAACGCTCAAAGACGGTGACATCGATCTCGCTGATCTCCGCGCAAAAGCCGACGCTCATGCGCATGATCTGGCCGCGCTAATGGTCACATACCCGAGCACACACGGCGTTTTCGAAACCACGATCCGCGAAATTTGCGAAATCGTGCACGGCCACGGCGGTCAGGTTTACATGGACGGCGCCAACATGAACGCGCAGGTCGGCCTTTGCCGGCCGGGCGATATCGGCGCGGACGTGTGCCATTTGAATTTACACAAAACCTTTTGTATCCCACATGGCGGCGGCGGTCCCGGCGTCGGCCCGATCGGCGTAGCGAAACACCTCGTTCCGTTTCTTCCTTCTCCTGCAGACATCAAACCTCAGACAACGCCAGGCCAGCTCGGACCCGTCGGACCAGTCGCCCAAGCTCCGTATGGAAGCGCCAGTATTCTCACCATCTCATGGATGTACATCCGCATGATGGGTCCGGATGGATTGAAGCGCGCCACCGAAGTTGCAATTCTGAGTGCAAACTACATCGCAAAACGACTCGATCCTTACTTTCCCGTCCTGTTCAAAGGTAAACGCGACCTCGTCGCCCACGAATGTATTCTTGATCTGCGTGAGTGGAAACGTGTCGGAATTGAAGTGGAAGATGTCGCCAAGCGTCTGATGGACTACGGATTTCATGCGCCGACCATCTCCTGGCCAGTCGCGGGAACGATGATGGTCGAGCCGACCGAGAGCGAATCGAAAGACGAGCTCGACCGTTTTTGCGACGCCATGATTTCAATTCACGCGGAGATGACCGCGATCGCGAACGGAACAGCCGACAAACAGAACAACCTGCTGAAAAATGCGCCCCACACGACGCGACAAATCGCTGCCGAAAAGTGGGATCACCCTTATTCGCGCGAGCAGGCCGCCTTCCCCGCGCCCTGGCTGCGCGACCACAAATTCTGGCCGAGCGTCGCGCGCATTGACAACGTTTACGGCGATCGAAATTTGTTCTGCTCCTGTGTGCCGCTGGAAAATTTCGGCGATCCGGACAAGCAATAACCGCTTGTTTCTGCTGTCAGTTACGCGCCCAGCAACAAAAATAGTGCACGGAACGGATGGGACCCTAACTATCCTACTCCCTGCGGAACTACTTCTCTGACCGATTTCACGCTCTCGGGTGCGGTGTCGGCATGTACGATGGCTGCGCCGTCACGCGGAATTTTTCTGGCGGCAAAGGAGCGGCCTTTGAAAACGCCGTCTAAAATTTCCTTAACTCTAAAAGTAAGGCCATCGGTTTTGGTAAAGCTTTCGATCTTCGGCTCGCAGAAACGCGCTCGTAAAACGGTCGCGAGCTGGCCGAAGCCGTAAATTCCCTGGTCGTTCATTTCCACAACGACGATTCGTTTGAACTTCGCGAAGATTTTCTCAATACCGTTTGGTAGTGGATGAATGTGGCGCAAATGAATCGCGCCAACTTTTTCCCCATGATCGCGCGCCTGTTTCACCGCGTCATGGATTGGACCGTAAGTCGATCCCCAGCCGACGAGTAGAGTGTCGCCTTCCTGATCCCCGTAAATTTCCGGCACCGGAGTTTCCTCGGCTAATTTCCGCAGCTTGTTCCGCCGTTTCGCTGTCATCGCCATGTGCAGTTTCGGGCTACCCGTGGGATGGCCCATTTCATCGTGTTCGAGCCCTGAGAGCAGCGGATATTTGCCGTCGAGAATACGCGTACCAGGCGGGATATGCTGAGTGATTTCATCGAGCCGATACGGCACGTGCGTTTGTCGCGGCGTCAAATCAGGTTTTGCGTCCACCATCAATTCGGATAGATCCGGTTCATCAAACGCTTCGATACGCGTCGCCAGCGATGTGTCACTCAAGATAAAAACCGGCGTGCTGTATTTGCGGGCGATGCGCGCCGCTTCGATGGCAATGTAAAAACAATCTTCTACGCTCTTGGCCGCGAGCACAACCCGCGGGCTGTCGCCATGTCCGCCGTAAATCGCCTGATGCAAATCACTCTGCTCAACGTTGGTCGGTAGTCCAGTGCTCGGCCCGCCACGCTGAATATTGCAAATGATCAGCGGGATCTCTGCCATCGAGGCCCAGCCGATAGCTTCCGTTTTGAGCGAGATTCCGGGGCCGGCGCTGCCGGTTACAGCAAGATATCCAGAATAAGAAAAACCGAGCGCGATTGAGACAGAGCCGAGCTCATCTTCTGCCTGCACAAAAATCCCGCCGTATTTCGGCAGCTCGCGCCGCAATACCTCCATGACCGACGACCAGGGAGTAATCGGATAACCCGCCCCATATCGAACGCCCGCGGCGATCAAGCCATAAGCCAGCGCCTGGTTACCATCCATCGTGATCTGCGCACGCCCGTCGGTCTTGGCAATGTGCTCAAATCGATATTGATGGGTCAGAACCTTCCCAACCGGATAGGCATAACCAGCTTGGAACGCCATCAACGCGGTGTTGACGACACTCTCGTTTTTACCGGCGAATTTCTCGCTAATGATTCCTTTCAACTTCTCGACGTCGAGATTGAAAATCTTTGTTATCAACCCGAGGACGAAAATATTTTTGCCTTTGTCCTTCGCCGTCCCGCCCAGTGCTTCGATGGTCAACCCGGTAATCGGCACACCGACGTAAACGAACCGTTTGTCCTCGAGATTTGGTTCGACATTATCCGAATCGTAAAGCAGGACCCCACCTTCCTTGAGAAAATCGATGTGGTCCTGATAGCTATGTTGATAAAAGGCGACCAGAAAGTCGGCTTCGTCGCCTGCCGACAACACCTCGCCCGACCCGATCCGCACCTGAAAGATCGACGGCCCGCCTGAAATTGTCGCCGGGATCGTCATGTAAGTCATCACATCCTGATCGCTGCGTCCGGCGAGTCGCGCTAGAAACGCTCCGGCAGTTTGAATTCCATCCTGCGAATTCCCAGCAAGGCGAATTACAGCGTCTTGAATGTTTTCTGGCCGGAGATCAGCGCGATCTGCATGATTCGGTGTCGTGCCCGCTTCGGGGGCGATCGGAGATGGTTGGATAGTGTCGGCCATGCGTAAAACTCGACCTCCAATTTCAGACAATTCTCCCGTTTTGCCAGAGCAAATCTCGGGGGACACTAGACAGGATTAACAGGATTATTCAGGATTTAGACGGCGGAACACTTGCCTTCTAACCATCCTCTAAATGCTGTCTTTCCTCTGTGCTCTCCGTGCCTTCAGTGGTCAATCCTAGGGCGTTGCCGGCTCGGCGGCCGATTTCGAATCATCCGTCGCCGGTTTGTCCAGTCCCCGTCGCTTTAACAACGGCTCGACATAGGGATCGCGCCCGACAAAATTTTTAAACAAGCCAAGCGCATCAGCCGAGCCTCCACGACTCAGCAACGTCTGCCGTAAACGATCGCCATTTTCCCGTTTCAATCCGCCATGTTCCTTGATACACTCCACCGTGTCGGCATCGAGCACTTCGCTCCAGATGTACGAGTAATACCCCGCCGAATATCCGGCCGAGGCCGAGAATATATGCGAAAAGTACGCCGTTCGATATCGCGGCGGCACGGGAGGAAAATCAACGCCCGCTTTTTTTAGCGCTGTCGCTTCAAAAGCCAAAGCATCCTTCGGTATCTCGGATGGATTGAGCTGGTACCATGCTTGATCGAGGAGTGACGCAGCCAGGTACTCTGTAGTCTTGAAACCTTGATTGAACTTTTCCGCCGCCATAACCTTATCGAAGAGCGCCTGAGGAATCGGTTCCCCGGTCTTGTAGTGCTTGGCAAAGTTCTTCAGTACCTCCGGCCAGCTTGCCCACATCTCGTTAACTTGCGAGGGATATTCGACAAAATCCCGCGGCACACTGGTTCCGCTAAAACGCGGATACTTCACGTTCGAAAACATCCCGTGGAGGGCATGACCGAACTCATGGAAGGCGGTCCGCACTTCGTCATGGGTCAGCAGCGTTGGTTCGCCCTCCGGC
>DATELT010000061.1:0-12592 GCA_035276245.1 Chthoniobacterales bacterium | reverse complement strand
CACGTTACCGCCGATCACTATGGCGCCCGCAATTTGCGGCTTTGGCAGGTCATCCTGGTCTGGATTCTCGCGATCGATTTGCTGATCACGATGCTCTGGCGTTTGTGAGACAGACACCGCGCCTGCATCGCTCGATTCAGTTGAGGACATGCCACCGAAGGATCACTGGCTCAACACGCGCTGGTGGATGCTCACAGTGGCCGAATGGATCGGACTGCTCCTCGCCCTTTGCGGGATCATTTCCTTGTTTTGCATTCTCTTTATTCGGCGGCACACGCTCGAGTATCACCTCGAGCACACTTTTGCTGTAAGGGACGCGGAGTTCTTCGGCTCGGCCCTCGCAATGGCGGATCCGTTGCCGGTAGAAGGCAACTCCATCGAAGTTCTGCAAAACGGCGACGAATTTTTTCCGGCCATGCTTGAGGCCATTCGCACCGCGAGAAAAACCGTCAATTTCGAAGCTTACATTGTTTATTCGGATGAAATTGGACGCTCCTTTTGCGAAGCGTTAGCAGAACGTGCGCGCGCAGGAGTCGAGGTGCGAGTGCTGCTCGACGGGGTGGGATCGAGTTGGTACCTCAATAACTCCGATGTGCGCGCGATGAAAGACGCCGGCTGCAAGTTCGCCTACTATCACCCGACGCATTCGTGGCGAGTAGACCGGACCAATCGACGCAGTCATCGGCGTATCCTGGTGACGGACGGAAGAACCGGATTCACCGGCGGTATTGGCTTTGCCAAGCAGTGGGGCGGTCACGCCCAGGACAGGCAGCATTGGCGCGATGTGCAGTTGCGGGTCCGGGGGCCGCTGGTGGCAAACCTGCAATCGGCCTTCCAGCAACACTGGGCAAAAACGGGCGAAGAAGAACTGAGCGGCGCCGATCAATTTCCGGGCCTGGCCGCGGCAGGAAATATGAAAGCGCAAATCGTGAGTTCGCATTCCTTTTCCATCGCGCCAGTGCCGCTGGTGCAAGCGGTCGCATTCGCAGCCGCGACCAGGCGAATTTGGATCACCAACGCCTATTGCACTCCGACGTCTGACCAGGTGGAGCTGCTGGTCAAGGCCGCCAAACGCGGAGTCGATGTCCGGGTTCTGGTGCCGGGTGAAAACAACGATCAACCGTTAACCAAGTCCGCCGGTCGCGGCGCGTATGGTAAGTTACTCGAAGGCGGAGTCAGGATTTTTGAGTACGAGCCGACCATGATCCACATCAAATCGATCGTAGTCGACACTCTGTTTTCGATGATCGGTTCCTCCAACCTCGACGCGCGTTCCGCTGAAATTAACGAGGAACTCGACGTGGTGGTGTATGACCGCGATTTCAGCCGGAAAATGGAGGAAACATTCACCAACGATTTAAGTCACTGTCGTGAGTACACACCCGACCAATTCCGGCGTCGCTCACTTTGGGAACGGACCGTGGAATGGATTGCCTATCCCTTCCGCTCGCAATTGTAGCGCGATTTCGGCTTTTAGCCGCTGCTCCAGTCGGTTAATTTCAACCGCCGTGAATCTGCCAAACGATCTCGTCGCTTTGCGTGAGGAATATTTTACCCACGGACTGCGTCGGATCGATCTCGATCCCGATCCGATTCGGCAGTTCGGGATTTGGTTTAACGCCGCGGTGGAAGTGGGAATCAATGAGGTGAACGCAATCGCGGTCGCGACGGTGGCGGAGGATGGCCAGCCGACGGTGCGAACGGTTTTGCTCAAAGGTTATGACCACGATGGCTTTGTTTTCTACACCAATTACTTAAGCGAAAAGGGTCGGCATCTGGAAAAAAATCCGCGAACCGGTTTGGTTATTCACTGGAAGGAATTGGACCGGCAAATTCGAATCGATGGCATCGCCGAGAAAGTGTCGCGCGACGAATCGTCGCGTTATTTTCATTCGCGCCCGGTCGGTAGTCAGCTCGGGGCCTGGGTTTCGCATCAAAGCGAGGTGATCGATGCGCGTCGGATGTTGGAAGCCCGACTGTCAGAGATGGAGGAACGATTTGCCGGGCAGGAAATTCCCCGCCCACCGCACTGGGGTGGTTATCGGGTCAAACCGGAACGAATCGAGTTCTGGCAAGGCCGTCCCAATCGTTTGCATGATCGTTTTCGTTACACCCGCGAGGGAGAATCGTGGAGAATCGATCGCCTCGCACCATAAAACCGCATCAGCTGTAGCCGCTCCGGCTCCTTGTCAGCCAAAATGCCACGCCCTGTCTTCCCGGTAGAAAATCCAGAAACTAAGGGTTACGTTTCATCTGCCCAATATAAGACGCGCCAGTCTGTCGCAAATCGCGGCCGGGGGCGCAAATTGGGCACGAAATTCGAAATTAATTTGTATGATCAATCCAACTGGCGACGAATTTAATGAAGAAGTCCCCACCAGCGCATCCGCTGACGTCGGCGCGTTTCAGCAGCGCAACCGTGGCACCGCCGGAACAGCGGGCGAAGCGTGGGAGCAAACCAAAGAAAAGGCCGGCGCAATGAAAATACGCACGGAAATTTTTGTACGGCGGAATCCGATTCCGATCCTGCTCGGCGCTCTCGGCGTCGGCATTGCGATCGGGCTCGCGATCCGCTACGCATCAACCGCGGTTACCAAGGAAGACGAACCACGCGAGAAAATCGGCGACGGCGCGCTCAGTTTTCTTTCGCTGCCGTTTCTGTTACCACTTGTGAAATCGGTAAAAACGAAAGCGGAAGATTCTGCTGACGCGATCAAGGAAGGCGTCGATCGTTTGAAGAACGTTAAGGTCTCGCGTTACACCAAGCCGATCCGCAAACGCTGGAAAGCCTGGACGAAGTGACACGCTTGTAGCGGCGGTCCAGACCGTCCTTCATTGCTTCGGCGCTCATAGAGCGCCGCTGCAGCTTCCGCGGTCAAATTGCCGGTGTCATTCCGGCTCAACTGTTTTTCGCAAGCGAAAATCAGTTACGTTGCCAGGTTAATGAAAAAATTATATTTCCTGGTTGCACTTTTTCTCATCAGCTGCGGCGGACATGAACCGCCCGCGTGGGATGCCGTCGCTGCTCGCGAAAAACATCCGTGGGGTTATTACAGCGGACAAGTTGAAGCCCGCTGGGAGAACGATGGCCGGAACATGACGCTACTGAGCGAACTGCATTACACCGACCCGGAGGGCGTTATTTGGATCGCACCGGCTGGTTCGGTCGTCGATGGCGCATCGATTCCGCGCGTGCTCTGGTCGCTCATGGGCGGGCCATTTGAGGGAAAATATCGCAATGCGTCTGTCCTGCATGATGTCGCTTACGACCAAAAGACGCGACCATGGAAACAATGCGACCGAATGTTTTACAACGCGATGCGTTGCAGCGGAGTGGCCGCGACCGAAGCCAAGACGATGTATTACGCTTTGTATCGCCACGGCCGACATTGGAAACGGACGCGCTTTGTACCGGGCGCCGCCTCCGTCGCTGAAGACGAGGTAGTCCCGCGCGCCATCGCAGTCGATGAGCAGGAGGATATCGCTGCCACGCGCGATTGGATCGAAAACGCAAGACCGTCGCTGACGCAAATCGAAGCCCGCGCCGCCGAAGCACCATCTCGATAGGTCCGAGCCGAACTGGCGTTTGCGGAGCGGGCGGTCCATCTTTGACGATCCGGCGTCGCGTCCGACCGTTCCCTTCGGATCGCGCTACATAACTGCAATGAAGTCCCGTAAAGCCGCTGTCATTTTCATCTTCGTTACTGTCGTACTCGACATGCTGGCGCTTGGTCTAGTCGCACCGGTCCTGCCGAAGTTGATGCTCGGCTTTCTAAACAACGACATGAAACGCGCAGCCAATTGGAACGGCATTTTCCTGACTGTGTTCGCGGCGATGCAGTTTTGCTTTTCGCCGATAATCGGCGTCTTATCCGATCGAATCGGACGGCGTCCGGTGTTGTTGCTCTCCAGTCTTGGACTTGGTCTCGATTACATCGTGATGGCGCTCGCGCCTACCATTGGCTGGCTCTTTCTCGGTCGCATCATTTCCGGAATCACCGCCTCGAGTGTCCCAACCGCGATGGCGTACATCGCGGATGTTACTCCTCGCGAAAAACGAGCCGGCGCATTTGGATTGATCGGCGCCGCTTTTGGCATTGGATTCGCGTTCGGCCCGTTTATCGGCGGTGCTGTCGGCAACACCAATCCGCGAATCGCATTTTGGGTCGCCTCCGGTTTCAGCTTGCTGAACTGGCTCTACGGATTCCTGGTAGTGCCGGAATCCCTGCCGGTTGACCAACGCAAAGAATTCACCTGGAATCGCGCTAATCCTGTCGGCTCGCTCGTGTTGCTGCGCTCGCATCCCGATCTCTGGAAGCTGGCGACGATCCAATTTCTTGCCTATGTCTCACACGAGATTTTTGCGATCTGGTCCCTCTACGCCATCTATCGATTCGCCTGGACTCCACGAAGTATCGGTAATTCACTGTTTTTTGTCGGCGTTTGCGCCGCGCTAATTTCTGGCGGTCTGACCGGCCGAATTGTCGCGTGGTTAGGCGAACGTCGCACGCTTTACATCGGCCAGTTTTTCGGTGCGTTCGGGATGGTAATTGCCGGACTGGCGCGCAATGGCGCGATCTATATGGCGTCAATTCCGGTCATCTCGATGTGGAACATTTCCTTCCCCGCCGCGCAGGGAATCATGACTCATCATGTAAGCGAACGCGAACAAGGCGAATTGCAGGGCGCGATCAGCAGTTTGCGCTCAATCGCCTTCGTCATCGGCCCATTTCTATTTTCGTGGACCTTCGCCTGGTTCATCGACCCGAAACATTCCTTCCATGTCCCCGCTGCCGGATATTATTTAGCAGCCGCGCTTCTTTTCACTGCGATGTTGATGGCCACTGGCATCAAACAACCGGATTTTTCCGCCGCAAAATCAGCGACGGCTCCATCACCGACTCCCGATGTCGTTCCCCCGGAAGGGGTGACTTCCGGGAATGTCGCCCCATTCTCAAACCACTTGTCCCGGGAGGATATTGGAAGGTAGGCTTCTAGCCTGACTCGAACGACGGGCATCTTGCCGTCGATGCGTTTCGAGCTGAGAAGCCGAAGGCTCATTAGCCGAGGTCGGAGTCGGTAGAGCTAATGAATGGGAGCCTTGCGGCTCGACGGAGTCTCGCCCTACCGACTGCACAATCCGCGAAACTCTTTTTTTGGTAGGGTGACGCTCTGCGGAGCCAATGGGAGGTACGAGGACGCTTAACGGGTCAACCGTTCGAACCCGAGCGCGAGCAAATTTTGCAGCGACCAGTTGTCGTCGATTTGCAACCAGCGTTCCCCACCGCGTGGCTGCACCGTCGCATTAAGCACTGCTGTGACATGGCCGCTGCGTTTCACGAGAAAAATTTTTGCTGTCGGCTCGAGCTTATAACCTGCATAAGGAAAATTCGGATGTAATGCAGCGATTGGAATCCGCACCTCGCGATGGGACGTGCGCGCGAAAAATTCGTTTTGTGTCGCATCGAAATGAACACCCGGGAACGGAAATTCGAAGGTCTCATCGCACCGCGGCTCGCGATCGCCGGCATATGGGTAATTGCTGAAGGTTACGCGGGCGATCATCCTATTGCTAAACCGGTCAAGCTCGATCTGATGAGAAAACGCATCGCCATAAGCAAACGTGTATGCGCGATTCGGGCTAACGATTTCAATGCCCTGCCCATATGCATTCGGGATTGCCAGTGCCAGCAGAGCCAGGCCGAGCCGGAATTTCATTAAGTGATTTTCGCACGAATTCATCGTCGGGAAAGCACTAGCCGCAGTTGCGTTGCTCCTCGTTAATGAAGTGTTAGCTTAAGCACCGTGATCACGGCGTTAACTCGCTGCCTCGTGCTGATCGTCGCGTTGTCCGTTTTCGCGATAACGTTGCCCGTCCCTGGCGGCTCGCCGCCACAACCCCCGCAACATCGGATGAGCTGTTGCAAACACTTCCCGGGGGAACCGGGACATTGTGGTGGCAGCGAACCGGTGCAATCACAGGATTCCCAGTGCTGCTCGACCTGCAATGTTGGACTTTCATTATTCCTGGGGTCAGCGTCGGTCTTTGTTTTTTCTTCCGAACGCGGACAGAACTTTTTTAGCGAGACCGCTGCTTCACCGTCCCGATCAGATCGTCCGCCTGTTCCACCGCCGCGCGTGTAACCGCCAATTCGCGTTGGCTCGCTCACGCGGTGAGCGAGATGAAATCGAATTCAACAGGAGGAACTTTCATGAAGTACCTTTTGATGATGATTATTGCTCTAGCTACGATCGGCACAGCGACTGCGACGTCGCAGCGCGCTGATTGCTGCACTGGCGCCAAGTGCTGCTCCGGCGGCCATTGCTGCGCCAGGTAACGGCCGAGCCCAAATCGGATACCTCCGCCGGCGAATAGCCGGCGGAGGTATTCCACAGCACAATGCTTAAGAAATTTTTGATCTTATTTTTAATCACGACAATCCATTCGGCGCTGCTTGCACAGACCGCGTCACCCACGCCCCAAAAGATGCACTACACCTGCGTCATGCATCCAGACGTGATGCAGGATCATCCGGGAAAATGCCCCAAGTGCGGGATGGAATTGGTGCCGGTAACAAAAGAAAGAAAACGCCGAACACCGAACACCGAACATCGAATGTCGAATGAGCACGTAGGTCACGCAATGCACGACCACGAGCAGCATGACCACATGATGCACGAGATGAGGATGCAATCGTCGATAAACCTAACGGATCCGATGACGCGAGAAGGCTCGGGCACGAGCTGGTTGCCCGATTCCTCACCGATGTACGGACGTATGTTCATGTTTGCGGACGACATGCTCATGCTCCACGGCGCGATCTTTCCGCGTTACACTAACGTCAGCACGCGCCGCGGCGACGATCGAATCGACGCGCCAAACTGGATCATGGGCATGTTCTCGCATCCCTTCGGTGACAACGCCCAGCTTGGCGCACGGCTGATGATGAGCCTCGATCCGCTCACCGAAGGCGGGCGCGGGTATCCCCTACTCTTTCAATCCGGCGAAACCTGGCACGATCAACCACTGCACGACCGGCAACACCCGCACGATCTTTTCAGCGAATTATCATTGTCCTATTCCCAAAAATTCACCCAGGACTTTTCGGGCTACATTTATTTCGGTTACCCCGGCGAACCGGCGCTCGGCCCGCCTACGTTCATGCATCGCATTTCGGCAATGGACGATCCGGATGCGCCGATTGGCCATCATTGGCAGGATTCGAGTCACGTGACTTTCGGTGTTGCGACTGGCGGGCTGGTTTGGCGCACCATTAAAATCGAAGGCAGCGTTTTTACCGGACGGGAACCGGACGAAGATCGCTATGACTTTGATCGCGCCCATTTTGATTCTGCCAGCGGAAGGATTTCGTGGAACCCGACGCCGGACCTGGCCCTGCAATTTTCACACGGTTACCTGAAAAGCCCGGAGGCGATCGAGCCAACCGCCAAACGGCACCGGACCACCGCCTCCATCATATATAATAAGGCGCTGGGCCACGACACGAATTGGGCCACCACCTTTGTCTGGGGGCAAAATGACGATACCCATGAGGGCAAGACCCAATCCTTCCTGCTCGAATCAAATTACCAACGCGGCCGCGAGACCTTTTACACCCGGCTCGAGCGCGTTGAAAAATCGGGGCACGAACTTGTGCTTCGTGGCCCCGATCAGGAAAAAGTCTTTCCCATCCTTGCCGCCTCATTCGGTTACGTCCACGATTTCACTCATGGTGACGGGCTTGATGTCGGACTCGGCGCTCAATTTACCATCGACCACCGGCCGGAAGAATTGGATCGTTACTACGGCGACGAGGTTGGATACGGCTTCCAGGTTTTCCTTCGCATCCGTCCCTCGATACATCAGCATCAAGAGATGGATCAGGCCATGAAATAATTCGCATTGGCAGAGAAGTTTCGTTTCAATGGCGTTCGCATGCCGCGCTGGCTTTATCTTTGGCCACTGAATTTTGTCCTCGTGGGTTTCGTGGTTTTCGCCGCGATTTTCTTCCTCATGGCAAAGCGATCGCGCGACAAAACCAGAAAAGCAGATCCGCGGTCTATCATTGCAATCTTCATTCAGGCGCTCGCGTTTGCGATTGCGTGGATGATCCTACGCAAACCATTCACGCCCTTTTTGCCGATCGATTGGCATGCGCAATACTTCGTCGCTGCCATCATCGTTCTACTTGTGCTCGCATCGCTGCTTTTCGTGAGCGCAGCGGTGCGCAGCCTTGGTAAACAGTGGAGTCTGCAAGCGCGCGTTCTCGAGCATCACGAACTGATCCGGCGCGGCCCGTATCGGATCGTTCGCCATCCAATTTACACCGGCATGTTCGGAATGCTCATCTCCTCCAGCCTGGCCCAGGGACATTGGCTTGGCCTCGTCCTCGCATCCGTTGTCTACTATCTCGGCACGGCGATGCGCATCCGCAGCGAGGAGAAACTTCTGCGCGAGCAATTCGGTCGCGATTACGACGAGTACGCGAGTGAAGTGCCCGCGTTTATTCCAATACGATTGCGCTAGCCCGCATGTGCAAATGGAAGTTGGTCATCCCGGCTTTCAATAGCGAAACTCCGGCCCGCTCTCACTTGTCAGCCAGCAAATGCGCGCGCAATGTACCCGCTCCTCATGCCGCGACTACCGAAGCAGAATTATCACGACATCGAACGCATCATTGAGGTGGATTTCCTGCGCGCGACCGAGGCCGCCGCGCTCAACTCCCTGAAATGGCTGGGACGCGGCGATAAGGAAGCCGCCGACTCCGCCGCCAGCGACGCCATCCGCGGCATGTTCGATCTCATGAACATTTGCGGCGAGGTCGTCATCGGCGAAGGGATCAAGGATAATGCGCCCGGCATTTTCAAAGGCGAACAGCTCGGCACCTGGTTGCCGGGCACGCCACAGTTCGACATCGCGATCGATCCGATCGACGGCACAACCAACATTTCCAAGGGAGCGCCGAATTCGATTAGTTGCATCGCGGCAGCGAGCCCGGAAGAGGGAGTCAAAGTCGCGCTCCGCGATATTCCGTCATTTTACATGACAAAACTCTCCTATGGACCGCGGGTAATTCAGTACATGCAACGGCGGGGCGATGCGTTGAAATTGGAAGCGCCCATTCCCGAGACGCTCGCCATTGTGGCGCGCGCGGTCGACAAACGCATCCAAGACGTCGTCGTCATGATGCTCGACCGTCCGCGGCATAAGGAAATTGTCGACCAAATCCGGGGCGTGGGCGCTTCGCTCCGCATGATCGGGGACGGTGACATCGCGGCGGCCATGGCGCCGGCGATTCCCGACAGCGGGATCGATCTTTACATGGGGATCGGCGGTTCGCCCGAGGCGGTACTGGCGGCGGCCGGGATCAAATGTCTGGGTGGCGACATGCAATGCAAAATGTGGCCGCGCGATGAAAAGGAACGCAAAAAATTGATCGAAGACGGCTACGAAAAGGAGCTCGACCGGATTTATTCTGCCGACGACTTGGCGAATGGCAAAAACATCATCTTTTGCGCGACTGGGATCAGCGACAGCGCACTCTTGCGCGGGGTTCGTTCACAGGGGGCAACCGCCACCACTCATTCAATTTTGATGCGAGCGAAAAGCCGGACGGTTCGTTTCATCCGGGCCAGTCACGATCTCACCCAAAAAACCATCCGCCTCCGCACCACCAACCGTGAGGCCCGCATTTAATGGTTAAGCTTTTTAATCGACACCTTCATTAGCCTCTGTTGAAATAAAAAAAATCTGTCGTTTATGAGCAAATACGTACCTAAAACCGAACTTGCGCCCGAAAACGGCGCCGTCATTGATACCAAGTGGAGTGCCGGGGGATTAAGTTATCATGCCTGCGCAGCTGTGCCGAAAGGCAAGCATGGCAAACCGCCTGAAGGACATCTGCATTTGCCTGAGATCATCGTCTTCGATCACGTTGGCTTTAAGGGCGCCTCGGCCCGGACCAACCTCAGTTTCCATTATCTCGGTGATTTCTGGAACGACCGCATCAGCTGCGTCATTGTCGTGAGCGGAGTCTGGCGTTTTTACCGCGACGAATATTACAAGGGCGATTACTGGGACCTCGGCCCCGGCTTTTACGAAAGCTTCTTCACCGAAGCCGGCCCCGACGACGTCGTCAGCTCCTTCCAAGCCATTGCGCTGACATAGCGACGGCTAATCGACCCTGCCGTGATAGGTTAGAAAATGTTCGCCTTTAATTGCGAACATTCTCCTAATACTCGTTAGACCTATGAAGCGTCGCCTTGGGGTGTTGCCTTTACTTTTTCTAGTTCGCGTCACACACAGCTAAGTGAATGAAATACCCCATCACTTTAGTGGTCGTCGCAGCCGTCATGCTTCTCGTGGGCGTTGGGATCCGCATGCATGCCGAGGAGAAATACACCAACAAGATGTTTTATCATACTGCGGAGTCAAAGTTGTACGAGTTCGACGCCGTATTCGCCGAACGCAAAATGGGCGATACCGTCCAGTTTTTGTCAGTTATTGTAGGTTCCACAGGATGTCTTTGGTTTGTTGTCGTGGCCATCAGGCGTGATAAACGTGGCAGGTCTAACCAAGCGATGCAGCGAACGCCTACCCGTCGTTCGCCTCACATTTCAAATGAGTAAACCATTCCACCTCCGATCAGCGCTCGCCTCCGGTAGGCATCGTTGATCTTGATCTCGTTAGCCCGCGCGAACATCTAGAAAGGAATCGACTAATGAAAACCGTCGTGATCGGGGAATCATCAGGTGCAAGCAGGAAAGCCATAATGGCCGTCTACCCCCGCCACAAGATTATCGTCGACAAGTTCATCGCCCAGGGGGTTGTTTTGGGCATAGGGCCTTTCCTCGACGGCGGAAACATGGCAATATTCAAGACCCGGGATTCAGCGGAGGCGTTCGCGAAGGAAGATCCGTTCATTCTTGAAGGGTTGGTGAAATCCTTTGTGATCAAGGACTGGGGGGATTCCTTGCTCCGAGAATGAGAACAACTTTACAAATGACGAAGAGCATGAGTCTCAGTCGTGTGCAGGCTAACCAATCGCTCGAGCCAACCGCTGACCGGCGCGAAAGTTTACTGTGATGGCTTCAGTACTTCATTTGATTGCGATGCGCGCCCTCGCCAGCCGTGGCTCAACTCCGTCTCGTTACGTCTTATGACCGCCGCAGCGCCGGACATGACCACCGAACTACGACTGCTGATCGCGAGTGTCATTCTCGGGTTAGTGCAACTCATAGCGGCTTCTCACCTAATCAGCTTTCAATACGGCTACCGCTGGACAGGTGGCAGCCGCGACGAGCCAGTTCCACCGCTGCGCGGCCTCGCCAACCGCGTAGATCAAGCCACGACCAATTTTCTCGAGACCTTTCCTTTTTTCGCTGCTCTTGTTTTGGTGGCGCACTTCACGAACCATCATGGCTCACTAACACTCTGGGGAGCGCATTTGTATTTCTGGGCACGACTAGGTTATATCCTTGCGGCGGTACTAGGATACGGCCTAATTCGTTCGGCCATTTTCTGGAACGCGGCTCTGTCCGGCATGGTACTTTACCTGGTTGCGCTTTTAGCATGAGGCCAACGCTAATCCGCGAAAACCCGCGAAATCGGCGGGTAAACTTTAGTCTTTTGACTTCCTACAGAACTCACCTCCAAGAGCCGCGGTCGGCGACCGCGGATACAGCTCGGATTTAGCCGGTGCGCGAAGCGATGGCGTAGACTTCTTCGGCGCAGGCCCAGGAGAGGGTGAAGCCGGCGCCACCGTGCCCGTAGTTGTGAATGATCGTGCGGCCGTCGGCTGAGTTATCGGGCTCGAGACGGACACCGGATTTGCGGAACGGACGAAGGCCGACTTTCACCGCGGTAACGTGGGGTCGATCGATCCCCAAGACCCGGCTGCATTCGGAAACGATCGCATCGGTGTCGGAGGGCGATGGCTCGCGACTGTCGCTAAGCGCATTGGTACCGCCGAAAACGCAATCGCGTGCGCGGGGAATGGCGTACATCAGCGGGGCATCGTCGCAGACAATCGCCTGCGTGAGATCGAGCTTCGACACGATCGCGACCTGGCCGTGATGCGGTTCCAAATCCGGATCGTGAATGAGGTCGCGCGCCCCGATCCCGGCGCAATTGATGATCAGATCAAAATCAGGCGGCATTTCTTTCAGGTTATTAATATGAGTGGACTGGATCACGCCGCCGGCTTTGCGGAACCGGTCTGTGAGATAGTCGAGGTAAATCGTGGTGTCGATCAGCGGGACGGTGAGAGCGTAGCCGCTTGCGAAAGTCCGAGCCGGACCGGCCGATTCGCTCGAGATGACAGAGAGAGAACGAGCGCCAAGGTTTTCTGCCCAAGCGGGAATGGGGAGTGCGCCCGTCCGAGTGAACTGCTGAATCTCGATCATTGAAGCGCCGGTTTCCGGGTCGCGCGAGAGGTTACGCAATCGTTCATATGTCGTTAGTGCCCAGGGAATGATTTTCTCGGCAGGCTCGGCATCGTACGGAAACCAGACGGCTGCGGCTGTGGCGGAGGTTGTCCGCTGGCCAGTTTCATCGGCAAAAATTGTGACGTTCCATTCGTGCTCCGCGAAG
>DATELT010000060.1:0-13250 GCA_035276245.1 Chthoniobacterales bacterium | reverse complement strand
GCGTCTGATCCTGATGTCGGGGCCGCATTGCGTTGCCCACAATGCGATTCCTCCAACATCGAATATCCGCAGATGACCCGGAAATTCCTCACCCCGGCAATCGCAAGTGTTCTCTTTGCCATGAAGATTTTTCCCAAGGGCTTTTATTGTCACAATTGCCACTTCACTTGGACAACTGAGCCCGAAGGACAGATTTCGCGCCTCTGGCACATGATTTTCCCGGGAACGAATCCCTACCGGGAGGATGATGTAAGAAGTTAGGCAGAGGGCCCGTACTTCGGGGCAGCGCTCAAATTTAAATTGTAGCCACGGCCGCTCTGTTGCCGTGTCGCACGGACGCCTCGGCGGCATGCGGTCCGCCTCCGAGCGCGGGCTCGCGGAGGTCGCCCGTCCAAGTATGATGTGACCAGTATAGATTGTTGTTCGCATGAAGTGGCTTTTCGCATTGTTACTCGCACTCGCCATCTTTGGCGGCGCCGCGTATTTCAGTTACAACGTTCTCTTCAAACAGGAGATCGCTGTGCAAAAGGAACAGCGCGGCGAGATTCCTTCCACCCCCCCACCAGATCTAAGCCTGCCCGAATTTCAGGAAGCGGCGAAACTAAGACAGGAAGGCAAATTGGTAGAGGCGCGAAACGCCCTGATCACGTTCATTCAAAAATATCCTAATGGCCTGCATTTCGAGGAGGCGAAGGACCTGCTGGGTGCGATCAACATCGATATTCTCTTCTCGCCCGTCCCGTCGCCGGAAAAGCAGGAATACATCGTGAAGAAAGGCGACGTCATTGCCCGGGTCGCGCAGAAAATGAAAACAACTCCTGAACTTATCATGCGGACCAACAACATGAACAGCACCATGCTCCGGATTGGTGAACGACTGCTCATCTCCAACCCCGATTTCTCGATGTTCATTCAGACCAAACAGAAGGTGATTGTCCTGATCAACCATGGTCAGTTTTTCAAGCAGTACCATGTTCAGGAGGTAAAATTGCCGGCGAAGCAATCGCCACGGATTAACACCAAAGTCGCCGAAGTGTTGGCCTGGAAAAATGGCAAACGGATCGGGTTCGGCAGTCGTGAATACCAGATTAGCACCCGTTGGATCCGCCTGGCCCTGCCCGGCTACATGATTTACGCTATCGCCGATGCCTCCCATCCGAGTTCGGACCAGCCGCCTCCACCCACGGGCTTGGGCATTTTTGCCAGCGATGCCGAGGAATTAAGTAGCCTTGTCAACGGCAAGACCCCTGTCACCATTACGGAGTAATATGAAAGAGCCCCAGCCGCTCGATTTCGAAAAGCCAATCGTGGAACTGCAACGCCGCTTGCAGGAAATCCGCGATCATTCTGACGAGCATGCCCTCGATTTTGATGCCGAAGTCGAAGCGATGGAGGCCAAAATCGAAACCACCCGGCGCGAGATTTACGATAACCTGAACGCCTGGCAGCGGGTGCAGATCGCGCGGCACGTGCAGCGGCCCTTCGCCCTCGATTATGTGGACCGTTGTTTCACGAATTGGAACGAACTCCACGGCGACCGTTTATTCGGCGACGACAAGGCGATGCCTTGCGGAATTGCAACGCTGGGCGAGAACCGTTGCATTGTCATCACAAATCAGAAAGGCCGCGATACGAAGGAAAACGTGCTGCGGAATTTCGGTTGCGCCCATCCCGAGGGTTATCGCAAGGCGCTCCGCTTGATGCAGCTTGGCGAAAAATTTCATCTGCCGGTGATTTCGCTCATCGATACTCCCGGCGCTTATCCTGGGATCGGCTCGGAAGAGCGTCATATCGCTGAAGCCATCGCAGTCAATCTTCGTGAGATGATGAAACTGCGCGTGCCGATCCTCGCCGCCGTAATTGGTGAAGGCGGCTCGGGCGGCGCGCTTGGCATCGGCGTGGCCGATCATGTCATGATTCTGGAGAACGCTTATTATTCAGTCATTAGTCCTGAAGCCTGTTCCGCGATCTTGTGGAAAGATCGACGCCACGCCGCCGAAGCCGCGGAAGCGCTCAAGCTCACGGCCCAGGATCTGATGAAACTCAACGTGGTCGATGAAATCATTCCGGAACCCGATGGCGGCGCTCATCGCGATCACGAAAAAGCCGCTGAAATCCTGGGTCACGCACTTCGCTCAAAGCTGGAGCGCCTCCTCAAGATCCCGATCAATCAATTGCTGAAAAAGCGCTACGAAAAATTCCGTCGCCTCGGCAATTTTGCCGAACCGCCGAAGGGTAACGGTGCTACGGGTTGATCGGGCCGTCGAAGCGCTGGGTAGAGTCGTGAGTGGCAAAATCAATTCCAAGATAATTTCTACCCTGCTTCTGGGTTTGATCTGCTCCCGCGTTTGTGCCTTTACCCCTCCACTTCATTTCAAAGAAGACACTGTCGGGTTCGCCAACATGACGGTATTCGAATACGAAAACGGCGTCGCCCACGTGCGTCGCGGCGACTCGGCGAAGCAAAAGCGCTACACGCGGAGATGCTTCGTTCTGTGCAGAACTACGATGCAATTCAAAAAGTTTGCCCGTTTTGATCCGCATGCGCCGCCGTTAGACGATCAGGACCTGGCCAATCGAATTCGGCAGGTCACGCGCCGTGCCGCCTGGCACGACACCTTGCCCGAGGATCAGCGTGTTGTTTTTCCCGGTTACGCAAACTTTCGGGAGATGAGCACGAAGCGCGGATACATCGTGCAGCGAAACATCGGTTATGGCTGGCCAACTTATTGGCGGATTGGGAACGGCCGGTCACTCTTAATACAAGGGGTGGGATACCAGGAAAAGACGCACGAAGAGCTAAACGCCGTCTTGAAGCGTGGCGATTTGTTCGTCGCTTTTCTCACCACTCTGCCACACTTGCGGATTAATCACGCCGTGCTGGTCTATGCGAAAAAGCCCGGCGAGCCGACCGATCTGGACCGTTACTTCGTTTACGACCCAAATCATCCGGACGGACCCCGCGAACTCACATGGTCACAAAGCGAACGGTCATTCGCCTACCAGAAAGACTGGGACTTCGTCGGGGGAAATGTGCGCGTCTACCGGATCTACGGCAAATGGCTGCAGTGAAGGGCACGTAACTCTCGCGCGATCAGCTTTCCATTCGCGCCGCGTTGCCCGGGCCATTCACATCGGAACGAATGCCCGAGCTAATGCGCTGTCATCCCGAGTCGCGAAGACGGAGAGGGATCTCTCAGTCGTTCACACGTTACTGAGTTTGAATGAGTATTCCGCGTTTCAGAGATCCCTGGGTAGCAGGACCTCGGGATGAAAGCGGCAGCAATATTGCGTGAACTCGCGTGTCAGACGCTGATCGCAAATTCCGAATGGCGAAGAGCTGGTTTCGGCAACACCGGCGGATAAAGAAACCGCAAGACCGGATCGACCCGCACAGCCCAGGCGGCCTCACTATGATCGGCCCCTTCGAATTCGTGATATTCGAGGTCGTCATACAAATTCCAACCTCGATCGATCAGGGCTGCACACAAATTCCGCGCACGTTCCCAACCCGGTTCCGCTGTGCCGGTGTCGAGCCAAATTCTGAGAGGAAGCTTTTGATCGAGCGCCATTGCTTCCTTCACAATCAATTCATCGTCCCACCATACGGATGGCGACAGCACGGCAAGGCGCGTAAAGACATTGGGATACCAAAGCCCGAGCGTCATCACCAACAATCCTCCGAGCGACGAGCCAGCCAGACCGGTAAATTCCGCCTCAGGCTTCGTCCGATATCTCGAATCGATAAACGGCTTTAATTCCTCGATCAAAAACTTCGCGTACTTACGGGCCAAGCCCCGACTGCGCTTTTTTCGTTTCGCTTTGGCGTCGATAATGCCACGGCTTGGGGCATATTCGTGAATACGGTCCGGGCCGGTGTTAGCTATCGCCACAATGATGATCGGCTCGATCAGTCTTCGCCGGATTAATCGCTGTGCGGTCTCGTCGACGCCCCATTCTACGCCGGCAAATGCAGTCGCGGCATCAAAAACATTTTGTCCGTCCTGTAAATACAACACCGGATAACATCGTCGAACGAACCGCCGATAGCCGGGCGGTAAATAAACCAGAATATCGCGCCGGTTTCCGAGCGTCCGCGAAGCGAATTGCCGGTGGCACTGGATGTTTCCGGTCAAGGTGTGTTGCGGCATGGTTTTGCTAAGGCCAGAGCTATTCCGAGGTACTAGTATGGCTTCAATGGACAAAAATAACCGCAAGCCAGAAACAGAAACCGGCTGCGCACCCGGCAATCAGAATGAGAAGAACCCAAATAGGATTGTTGACGCCCCGCTTCATTAATGAACCAAAATAAAGAATTTTAAACAATACCACTCCCTATTCGCGAAGAAGATCGCATTGTCTAATTGCTCCACCCGTTTCTTGCAAATTTGGCTGTTAATCCTCTGAATCCAGCCTATAAAGGCCGACCCGACCTGTGCAGGAACGTTATATCAAGTGGTGGACGCCTTATTTGAGCCGCGAATTCGAAATGCTCGTCTTCGGAAGCGGCCGCGGGTTGCCATTGATTATTTTTCCAACCTCGTTTGGCCGTTACCACCAAAACAAGGACTTCGGCGTGGTCGATTCGGTCGCGTGGTTCGTCGATAATGACCGCATCACGGTTTATTGCCCCGACTCACTCGACCTTGAGAGTTTTTACAACAAAAGTATTCATCCAGCCGATCGCATCCGCACTCACATTGCTTACGAAAACGTTATTGTGTACGATTTGTTTGATTTCGCGCGGCGCGAAGCTAGCACACATCGTGTCGGTGTGTGCGGAGCCAGCCTTGGCGCTTATCATGCCGCCAACATCGCCTTCAGGCATCCCGACTCCGTCAGTCACCTCATCAGCCTCAGCGGCGCTTTCGAGATCAGCGATTTCTTCGACGGCTACCACGACGACAACATTTATTTCAACAGCCCTTATCAATATCTACCGAACATGCCTGACCCGTGGAAATACAACCATATGAACATCATCATCGGGACCGGCGAATGGGATAATACAAGGCATGAATCGATGCGGCTTTCCGGCATTCTGAATTCAAAAGGAATCCGCCACTGGCTGGATGATCGGAAATGGTGCGGACACGACTGGAACTACTGGCGCGACATGCTGCCGTACTACTTATCAACCCTGTGACGACGCGTCGCTATTGCTACTCTTGTCATGTCGAGCGAATACGCCAGGCCGGCTCGGACAGAGACATCTCTAATTTCTTGCTGAAAATAGTTAGATATGGAAAGCCTGGCCTCGCCAACTGTGTTGGCTGCGTCGCAGCCTCGGCTTGGCTCGGAATGACAAAAACCAACTTATGAAAAAAATCGGGATCTTGTTTGGCCAGGAAAATTCATTTCCCTGGGCGTTTATCGATCGAGTCAATCAGAAGACCGGCGGGAAAGGCATCGTCGGCGAAGCTGTCAGGATCGACAAAGTGATCCAAGGCGAGCCGTGCGGCTACGACGTCATCGTCGATCGCATTTCGCAGGATGTGCCGTTTTATCGCGCCTTCTTAAAAAACGCCGCGCTCACCGGCACCGCCGTGGTTAACAATCCCTTTTGGTGGAGCGCGGATGAGAAATTTTTTAACAACGCATTGGCGACAAAAATCGGAGTCGCGGTTCCCCGGACCGTGCTCCTGCCTTCGCATCAGGTGCCCCCCGACACTAATGCGAACTCATTTCGTAACCTGGCTTACCCGCTCGATTGGGAAGCGATTTTCAACTACGTCGGCTGGCCGGCATTCTTCAAACCATTTGCCGGAGGCGGCTGGAAAAACGTATATCGTCTGCACAATCCGGAAGAATTTTATCGCGCTTACAGCGAAACCGGGCAGCTGGTGATGATGTTGCAGGAAGAAGTGAAGTTTGAGATGTACTTCCGCTGCTATTCAATCGATCAACGCAGCGTACGGATCATGCCGTACGAACCGCGTCATCCTTATCATTTGCGCTATCAAACCGAGTGGCACGCACCAAAGGACATTTTGCAGAAGGTCGAGCAAGGCGTTCTACAGTTAAATCGATACCTCGGTTACGATCTGAACACGGTCGAGTTCGCCGTGCGCGACGGCGTTCCCGTGGCGATCGACTTTTGTAATCCCGCACCCGATGCCGAAGTCACTTCGGTTGGTCAGGCAAACTTTGAATGGGTCGTTGAGGCGGTCTCGGAAATGGCGATTCGTAAAGCACGCGAGCACCAACCCGGACGAGACAACCTAAGCTGGGGGAAATTTGTGCAGGCTGGCGCGACCAAGCGCGCACTTAACGAAATATAACGTCATCCTGAGCAGTCAGCGCTGGCACCTCGGGCACCAAGCCGTCGTTCGACCGCCAATCGTCGCGCGGCGCAAAAACGCTCTGTGTCGTGGGCATTTGCCACCCCCCCGCCAGCGTTCATGAATCAACCAGCTACGCGGCAATTTGGAATCATCCGGGCCGATGATCCTTAGCGATTCGCGCGCGACAAATTTGGTTGCCCGGAAAAGCTGATCGCGTTCTTCCTCATTTAATCTGCCGGCCCGTCGGGATGGTAGGATTCTCGCCCGCCACAAAATTTCGTCCGCCATCCAGTTGCCGATTCCGGAAAATCCGGATTGCATCAATACCACAGCTTTAATTGATGCTTTGCGGTGACGATTGAGGAATCGATCGAGAAACGCGAGATCGAATTTCTCGGAAACGATCTCAGGGACGCCATTGTCCCACCAGCCCGGTGCCATTTCGCCGTGATGAAATTGCACGCGCCCAAATTGGCGGGCATCGCTAAAAACGAGCGCCCGTTCGCCTTGATACAACACCAGGTGGTCATGCTTTTCCGGGCGAAAACCGGGACACATAACTCGCATTCTTCCGGTCATCCCAAGATGCAACCCGAGCCAATTCTCGTTAGAAAATCGAAAGAGCATTCGTTTGCCGCGCGCTTTGGAACTCAACAACTGCGCTCCGGTCAGCTGTTGACGCAAAGCACGCGTGTCGGTTCCGCGAAAGACGCGTTTCCGAGCGTGCAGGGCGACGCTGGTAATCCGATGCCCAATGCCGACGTTCCAACGCCGCCGAAAATACTCCACCTCCGCCAGCTCCGGCATGGCGAAACCTAAACGTGCCGAATCCGCATTGAAACTGGAGGGTGAGCACCCCTTTCTGAAGAGCACAGCTGGTTGCCTGTCGGTCTCGGGAGCTTACCGAGACCTTAGTGGAGGATATAGATCGTCCATCAATCTTGCCGGCAAGTGCGGCCCAACAGCCTGCGCTCCTACATGCCTCGTGCTAAATTTATGCGATGGAAAAGGTAATCATCGTCGGCAGCGGTTGCGCTGGGTTGACCGCGGCGATTTACGCCGCCCGCGCCAACCTGAACCCGCTGGTGCTTGAAGGCTCGCAGCCGGGTGGACAACTTTCCACCACTACCTTGGTCGAAAATTTTCCCGGGTTCGCCGATGGCATCGACGGCCCGCAGTTGATCATGAACATGCACGCGCAGGCCGAAAAATTCGGGGCCCGATTTTCCTATGCCGAAGCCACCGGATTCGAACCGATGAATTCTCACGTTCGTTTGCAAGTGGACGATAAGGAATGGCTGGAGACTGAATCGCTCATTATCGCAAGCGGTGCGTCGGCGCGCTGGCTTGGACTTGAGAATGAAGAGAAACTAATCGGACATGGCTTGACGTCGTGTGCGACCTGCGACGGTGCATTTTATCGTAACGTTCCGGTCGCGGTGGTGGGCGGTGGCGATTCTGCCGCTGAAGAAGCGCTGTTTCTCACCCGGTTTGCTTCCAAAATTTATCTCATTCATCGTCGCGGCAAACTGCGCGCGTCCAAGATCATGGCGGATCGTGTGCTTGCGCACAAAAAGATCGAGCCCATCTGGAACACGGTCGTTACCCGTTACATTCCCGATGAAAAAGGAGAGATGCGCGCGATCGATTTGCGCAACGTTATTACTCACGAAGAACGGGAGTTGCCGGTGGCGTGCGTGTTTGTTGCCATTGGCCACAACCCGAATGCGAAACCGTATAGCGGCAAGCTGGAGATGGACGGTGACGGTTATCTCATCGCGAAACGATTGGTCGAAAGCAAACACCCCGGCGTTTTCATTGCCGGCGACGTCGCCGACCGGGTTTACAAGCAAGCGGTCACGGCGGCCGGCGCGGGCTGCGCCGCAGCTATAGAAGCAGAGCGATATTTAAGCTCGCGGGACAAGTGACGCGGTAAAAATCCAACTCCACCAAGCCGC
The DNA here is from genome assembly GCA_035276245.1 of Chthoniobacterales bacterium. Taxonomy (GTDB): domain Bacteria; phylum Verrucomicrobiota; class Verrucomicrobiia; order Chthoniobacterales; family UBA10450; genus AV69. Next base: position 5,008 of record DATELT010000060.1, on the reverse strand, counting down.
CCGCAGGGCGAACAACGACCGATGAAGTTTTGCGATTTGACCCAATTCTATTCGCCGCTGAGCGGCGGGGTGAAACGTTATGTCCATGAGAAGATTGCTTATCTCCAGAGTGAGACCGAGCACGAACACATGCTCGTTGTTCCTGGACGAAAAACGGAATGCGTGACCAGCGAACGTTCACGGATTTATTTCATTCATTCGCCGCTGATCTCGCGCACGTCACACTATCGTGCACTGGTTAATCTCCGTGCGATTGAGCAAATCCTCGAGCGCGAAAAGCCTGATCTGATCGAATCCGGTGACCCATATCAGGTCGCATGGAAAGCGATCGCCAGCGGCAAAGCGCTTCGAATTCCCGTAGTCGGATTTTATCATTCACATTTTCCGGAAGCGTATGTTCGCAGTGCCGTAAAATTTCTCGGTCAGACTGCGGGAGAAGCAATGATGGATTTCACCCGCCGTTATGTACGCAATCTCTACAATTCGTTCCAGGCAACGCTGGTGCCATCTGCCCGTCTCGGCAGGGTGTTATCAGAGTGGGGGGTGGAAAATGTCCGGACGGCCAATCTCGGCGTGAATACTACAGTTTTTTCGCCTTTACCCGATGACATTGCTGAAACACGGGCCGAACTGGAGCTGCCGCCAGCGCGGCGGCTTCTGCTCTACGTTGGCCGGCTGGCTAAGGAAAAAAATACGCGTCTGCTCTTCCGTGCTTTTGCCACATTAACGGAGAACGCGCCGGAAGATTTTCATCTTCTTGTGATTGGCGACGGTCCAGAGCGGAGCGAGCTCGAAGATCTCCAAACACGCTGTCCAAACGTGACCTGGATGCATTATTGCACTGACTCATTTGATCTCGCTCGCTATTATCGCGCGGCTGATTTGTTCGTTCATCCCGGAACACAGGAGACGTTTGGCCTTGTGGCCTTAGAGAGCCAGGCTTGTGGAACGCCAGTGGTCGGCATCCGCGGCAGCTACATGGATCGCATTATTCTCCATGACCAGGAATCTTGGGCGGAGGAAGGCACCCCTGAATCGCTCGCTCGCACGATCGAGGCCGCCTGCTCGCGCAATTTGCCGCGGCTGGGCGCGCGCGCATCGCGTTTGGCCGAGGAACGCCTTTCCTGGCCCCGGGTGTTCGAACGTTTGTTTGCCATTTACCAGGACGTTTCCTTAAACTATAAGGAACAAGGCTGAATGGACGAAACGTCGCAGTACTCAATTCGCGCTTATCATGCGAGCGATCGCGCCGCCGTCCGCAACCTTTGTTGTGCCACTGGTTTCCTGGGAGATCCGATTGACCCGGTGTTTCAGGACCGCGAATTGTTCGCCGATTTTCTTACGACGTATTACACCGACCAAGAACCGGAGTCTTCGTTCGTTCTGGAGGTTGATGGGGAAATTCGCGGTTACCTCCTCGGATCGCGCAAACCATTGCGGCATCAGGTCTATTCCTTCGCTCACACCATGTTCTTGTTCTTTCGGGCGCTTTGGCGATACCGCCGCTACAACGACCAGTCCCGCAAGTTCATTCGCTGGGTGATCGGCCACGGCTGGCGCGAAGTCCCAGCCGCACCCCGCTCCGTTCCTCATTTTCATATCAATCTGCTACCGGACGCGCGAAAAGTCTCCACCACCCGTGCGCTGATGAGCGCATACCTGAATTACCTTTATCGTTTCGGCGAACGCCACGTTTACGGACAAATCGTGACCTTTGAAAACCGCCGCGGCGAAAAGCTATTCGAGCGCTACGGCTTCAAAGTCTTGAACCGGGCCGAGATCACGAAGTGGAAGCCATTCTATCCAAAGTCGGTCTATCTCAGCACTGTCATCAAGACACTGGAAACCTCTGGACCGCTTTCAGCCTACTCGCGGCGGCGGACCTAGCGTCTCCCAGGAATCTTTCGGGATTTAGCTTTCGCGCTCGCCGCGGATGAATTGCTCGACCGAGCGATAAGCTTCGTCGTCCGTCATTTGCACCGGTGGGTGTTTGGCGAAATAAGCCGAAGGTGAATGGAGGGCGCCACCAATTCCGCGATCGAGCGCAACCTTGCAGCAACGAATGGCGTCGATCGCGACGCCAGCTGAGTTCGGGGAGTCTTCCACCGACAATTTCAGATCGATTTCCATCGGCACGTCACCGAACAAGCGACCTTCTACCCGAATAAAGCAGATTTTATTATCGCGCTGCCACGGGACGTAGTCGCTCGGGCCGATGTGGATGTTATCATCGGCCAATCGTTCGCTCATGACCGATTGCACCGCCTCGGTTTTCGAAGTCTTCTTCGAGACCAGGCGCGTCCGGTTCAGCATATTCAGAAAATCAGTATTGCCGCCGGTGTTTAACTGATAAGTCCGATCGACCTTGACGCCACGTTTACGGAAGAGATCGACGATGGTGCGATGAAGAACAGTCGCGCCTAACTGCGCTTTGATGTCATCGCCGATCACGGGCAAATTCTTGTCGGCGAATCGCTTTGCCCAGACCGGATCGCTCGCGATGAAGACGGGAATGTTGTTGACGAACGCGATGCCTGCCTCCAAAGCGCAACCGGCATAGAAACGCGTGGCTTGCTCGGATCCGACTGGCAAATAATTGACCAGAATCTCCGCGCAGGAATCTTTCAACTCAGAGATGATTTGTTCGCGGGTCGACTCTTTCTCCAGTGGAACAAATGTCCTGAGCGGATCGTATCCCTGCATGTGCGGCCCGAAACCGTCGAGAACACACCCCATTTTTACGATCGCTCCGGTCAGGCTGATTTTTTCGCAGAAAACTTTGGTGCAATTGGGGGGCGCAAAGATGGCCTTGCTGACATCGAGCCCAACCTTGCGGCGATCAATATCAAATGCGGCTACCACTTCAATGTCCCCCGGCCGATAAGAACCGACCTGGCGATGCATCAGCCCGACGCCGTTCCCGTTGGCAACTGAACCCCGATAAAAGTTGATTCCTTGAACCAGCGAGCTGGCACAATTGCCGACCCCGACAATAGCGATCCTGATCTTTCTCATGGTCAAAGACGGAAGACTACGCAGACTGAGGGACTTGGGGCAAGGTACGAGTTAGGGAATTTCACAATGGGAGAAAGCACGGCTCGGGAAAAAAACCAGCGAATTTCAAAAAAATGGGCAAATTTTTTAAGGTGGGGAATTTTATTGAAAAAATAAGTATCGCTTGAAGAAATAGACCGAATGCGCTCGGGATTTCACGCAATTGCACTGCTTTGCACGCTGCCAATCGCCGGGCAAGCCGCTCGCCCAAACTACGGCATTGACGATGCGGTTGCGCTGGCCAAGAGACAGAACCTGGAAATTGCAATCGCTCGAAAACAGATCCACGCCGCACGGGGTGGTTTGGTCGAGGCGCACTCTGGTTATTTGCCTTCGCTTGTTTCGACAGGCCTGTACGACAAACGAGAACATCAGGAAGACACCCGGCTTCGTGATGAAGATTATAACGTTTCGCTCCGCCTGCAGCAGAACGTTTACACTGGCGGCGCCGTCCCCAGTCAGGTAGCGATCGCACGCTTAAACATCGAGAAGCAGGATTACCTGTTTCAAGAAGTGGTGAACCGAGTCGCGATGGACGTACGCGTTGCGTTTTACGAACTGCTTCTAAACCGGGCAAAAATTCGCGTACGCGAGGATTCGGTCCGGGTGCTGGAAGAAGAACTCAAGGCGCAACAGGAAAGGCTTAAGGCGGGCACGGTTGGAGGTTTGAATGTTGAGCGAGCGCAAGTCGCGCTGGCTAACGAGCGGCCGGAACTGATCGACGCGCAGACTCAGCTAAAGAATTCCTACCTACGATTGGCAGAACTCATGGGAATGAATGTTACTGCCGGTGCTCCCTCCTTCGAAGCCGCGGGGCAGTTGGAATATCACCAGCGCTACGTCGATCTGAACGAGTGCCTTGCTCGAGCGGATGCAAATCGACCGGAAATTAAGGCGCGCCAGAAAGATATCGAGATCGAGGACAAGCAATACGCGCTCGATCAGAGTGAACTTCGCCCACACATCGGAGTCTTCTCAGCCTACGAGATCTACAACGAGCGGGATCCCGAGGTCGGCAAGGAGTTTAACCATGGCTATCTCGTGGGAATAAGCGGAACCTGGCATGTGTTCGACGGCTTTGCCACCAAGGGCCGGCTTCAGGCGACGCGAGCCCGACGTGATGCAGCGGTGGAAGCGCTGGAAGCGGCTCGACGCAGAATTGCTTCTGAAGTCCGCAGCGTATTTTTCGATTTGGAACAGGCCGACCGCGTTCTCGAGGCCGAAACCAAGAATGTTCAAACCGCCAACGACTCTCTCCAAATCGCGAAAGCCAATCTCGCGGCTGGATTGGGGACGCAACTCGACATCCTGCAAGCCGCCTCCGACGTAACAAGGACCCAAACGACTCGATTGAGTGCGATTTATCTGCACAATGCAGCGCTCGCGCGGTTAATGCGGGCCTGCGCCTGGCCGCTTGAATCGGTCAGCTCGGACCCGAATAGCGACCGTGGATCAAGTGCCGACGACAAGATTCTCAATCTTGCCCATCCGCCTGCCAAACTGAACCAGCGATGAGATTCCTGTGCCCCATCGCCGCGATCATCTGCATCGCCTTCATCACCAGCCTGTCAAGGGCACAGGCGGTAACTTTGGAACAGGTTCTGCAAACCACACTGGAGAAGAATCCGACCATCCAGCAGGCGAAAGCTCGGCTCGAAGAAGCGGCCGGACGGCGACTGGAGCTTCGTTCGATCGAATGGCCGGACGCGAAGATCGGCCTTCCCGCCGGGGTGCAAGGCGGACACCGGGCGGGGGAAATCGGAACCAAAGGGTTCTTCTTCGTCCGGGGCCTCCTTACTCAGCCGTTGTTCAATGCGGCAATACCCCCGTCGCGGCGCCGCGGAGACGTCGAAATCCTGATCGCAGAGCAGCAGCTCAACGTGGCGGTGATGGAACAACTCCATGCCGCTCGCCTCGCATTTTATGCGGCACTCTTCAATCGCGAATTGGAATC
>DATELT010000059.1:0-2760 GCA_035276245.1 Chthoniobacterales bacterium | reverse complement strand
GTTGTCGATCTTCGGCTACACGGGCTACTGGGCAGTCGCACTTTTTTATTTACTCGCCGTGGTCTTAGCAGCCACCCGGTTGTCCCGGGGGCCGACACTTTTTCTCGCCGGCCTTAGTGCTCTGCTCTGGGATTTCCTCTTCATCCCGCCCCGGTTCACTTTTTACATCACCCAGCTTCACGATATTCTGATGTTCGTCGCCTATTTCATCATTGCGGTCGTGATCGGACATCTGGCGACGCAATTGCGCGAACAAGAGCAATCGGAGCGCCGTCGCGAGCAGCGCGCGATGGCATTGTATCGATTGACACGCGCGCTCGCTGCCAGCCGCGATCTCGATGAAGCCCTGCCCAAGGCTCTGTCACTGATCAAAGATACGTTCCAGGCCGACGCGGCAGTGTGGCTGCGCGACGAATCCGGTCTTTCCCTTCATCCAGCAAGTTTCTTCACGCCCTCGAGCAAAGAGGAGAGTGTGGCTGTGTGGGCGTTTCAAAAGCGACAGGCGGCCGGAAAATCAACCGATACTCTTCCGGACGCGGAGTCGTTAGACGTTCCGCTCGTCACGGGCGATCAGGCCGAAGGCGTGTTAACGGTTCGCCTCGCTAGCCTGCCTACCCTGGAGCAACGCGAACTTCTCGACGCGTTTGCGGCGCAACTGGCGCTTTTCGTCAACAAAGAACGCGCCTTGGAGGAAAGCCGCGTAGCGCAGATCGCACGGCAATCGCAGAAGCTTCAAAAAACACTTTTCGACTCTGTTTCGCATGAACTGAAAACGCCCCTCGCGGCCATGACTGCCGCTTTACAGCAGCGCGAGCCGGATTGCTCCGAGTTACAACAGGCGGTGCGTCGACTCACTCGCACCGTCGATCATTTGCTCGACGCCACCCGTCTTGAGTCCGGACTGCTCCAGCCCGTTCGCGAATGGTGCGATCCGGCTGAACTCGTGGGCGAGGCCGTCGCGGCCTCAGGATTGAATGACAGCAGAGTGCGGGTCAGTATTGCCAAAGATTTGCCGGCGATCTCGGTGGACTCGCGGTTGATCCAACAGGCGCTGGGCGCCTTGCTTTCGAACGCGCTGGCCCACGGAAAACTCCCGATTGACGTCAGCGCGGCGCGCGACGACTCGATGCTTGTTATTTCGGTGGCGGATCAGGGTCCAGGCTTGATGCCAGGTGAAGAGCACAAGGTGTTCGAGAAATTTTATCGTGGAAGACTCACGCGCCCGGGAGGACTTGGTCTTGGCCTTTCCATCGCTCGGCAATTAGTCGAAGCGCACGGCGGCGAAATCCTTGCCCAAAACCGGGATGGCGGCGGTGCGCGCTTTTCCATTCGCCTTCCGCTCGGCGAACCGATGCGTCTGCCCTCGGAAGCGACGGCATGAAGCCAGTCGCACTGATTATTGACGACGAAGTTCAAATTCGACGCCTGCTTCGCGTCGTACTCGAATCAGCCGAGTATTCGGTGCACGAGGCGGAGACCGCCATGGAAGGATTGACCGAAGCTGCGACATGCCGGCCGGATGCGATTTTGTTGGATCTCGGACTCCCGGATGGGGATGGCGTAAATGTCTTGCGGCGTTTACGCGAGTGGAGCCAAGTGCCGGTAATCGTGCTGTCGGTTCGCGATGATGAGGAAGGTAAAGTTGCCGCTCTCGATGCCGGTGCCGACGACTATGTTACGAAACCGTTCAGCAGCGCCGAACTGCTCGCGCGCTTGCGGGCCGCCCAGCGAAAAACACGGCCTCTGCCAGAGGAAACAGTTTTTTCGTTCGATGGATTAAAGGTTGATCTGGCGTCGCGCCAAGTGAAACGCAATGGCCGTGAGATAAAACTAACGGGTACGGAATACGCGTTGCTACGACTCTTCATCACGCACGCTGGCCGGGTCCTTACTCATCGGCAAATCTTGCGGGAAATCTGGGGGCCAAAATCTGAGGAACATCGGCAATACTTACGCGTCTACGTCACCCACTTGCGGCAAAAGATCGAGCTTGATCCATCGGGGCCCAAGTTGATTAAAACTGAACCGGGAATCGGCTACCGATTTCAGGCCGGGTTGACATAATCGAGCTGACAAGCTAACCGCGCCAGCTCAAGGTTTCGCAGATGAAGCATGTCCGCATTGCAATGTGGTCGGGACCACGCAATATCTCGACCGCAATGATGCGGGCTTGGGAAAATCGGCCCGACACCGTTGTCGTGGATGAGCCGTTTTACGCATTCTATCTGAAGGAAACGGACACCAAGCACCCCGGCGCGGAAGAAGTGATTGGGCAGGGCGAAACCGATTGGCGCAAAGTCGTCGCGCAGTTAATTGGGCCGATTCCGCGTCGGGCTCACATTTTTTATCAGAAACAAATGACTCATCATTTGCTCCCCCATGTTTCGCGCGATTGGCTGGGCGACGTTACAAACTGTTTTCTCATCCGCGATCCCGCCGAAGTCATTGCGTCGTATATTAAGAAGAATCCCCAACCGGAATTGAACGATCTCGGTTTTGTTCAACAGGCCGAGATTTTCGATTTTGTCCTTGGCCAGACAGGCTCCATCCCGCCTGTGATCGATGCCGATGATGTATTGCGCGATCCGAAACGAATGCTGCGATTATTATGCGACGAAATCGGTATCGCGTTTTCCGAGGCGATGCTGTCGTGGCCTCCCGGCCCGCGCAACACCGATGGAATCTGGGCAAAATATTGGTATGCGGAAGTAGAGCGCTCGACCGGGTTCCAACCTTATCGCAAACGCAAGGTCGAGGTTC
>DATELT010000058.1:0-4221 GCA_035276245.1 Chthoniobacterales bacterium | reverse complement strand
GGCAATATTTTGGCGACAGAACGCTGTGAGCTTGCGGCCGGCTGCACCTTGCACGGCGATATCGAAGCACCGCGACTGGTGGTCGATGAGAACGCCGCATTTGTCGGCAGCGCCAAGGTGGCGATGCCGAAGTAACCAGCTCTGGCGGCGTTCACCACGGATCAGGCGGGACTGGCTCAAATTGTTGAGCTTTAATCTCCGATTTCTTTTTACTTCAGCGTCACTTCCCGCATCGTCTTGGTGCCGAGAATCTCGCGAACATCCAGACGCTTTACCGACAACTGGCGTTGCGCGTCCTCGCCACCGACAATCTTGCTAAAAATGGGGTCGGTCTTTTCGCGTAAACCGTCGAAGGCCGCCATGTTTTTGTATTCGACCATCAACAGAATATTGAAGTCATTGCGATCAGCCGCATCGCCGAGCAAGACTTTGTAATCCATGATAATGCCCTGTTTCTTTTGTTCTTCCATCGCGCCTTTGTAGGTCTGCGCAATGCTCTTGAGGTAATCATCGTCCATGCCGGGCTTGGTCTTTACCATGGTAATGTCCCAGACCGGACCTTCGGTGTAAGGCGCGCCGCTTGAGCCAGAGCTCGAGCTTTGTCCGCCGGAATAACCGGCAATGACGCAGAATGCCGTGATTAGAATTACAAATCTGAGTTTCATATTTTCCTTTCGGTTATTGGTTTTTCGCGGGACCACCTCCAGGAGGCGAGACGGTGATATCAGGGATTGTGCAGCCGGACCGCGACGCAAGGCGAGGAAAATTTGTGAGACAGTTGTCTACAGACTTCGGCGGTCGTACACCGTCGCTACAGTTTAGACGCATGAGTTGATCGTATTAACGACTCCCAGGTATCCAGAAGTTCGTCGAGCAATTGTTGTTTCAAATGCCGACGCGCGGATTTTTTGATGGCGCGCCGCTCCGCTGCGACTGCTTCCTTTTCTGCCCGTCGTTGCGTGCGGGTTCGGGCATCGACGTGTCTCGGCAAATGCGAAATCTTTGGCCGACGCGCGCCGACCTTTCGTTCATTAGGTTTCGCGTACGGATCCATCGGAGTAACTACCAAACATTGCACCGCGCAATACCGTAGCCCGCATCATCATACTGGAATTTTATTGACATGGCCAGATCAGCGATCCCGGCTACTACGGGATGGGCGGAAGGAAAGAGGCTTGTGGATAGGAGCACATGGATCGATTGATTTTGCTATGAAAGCAAAGCTCTCGGTTTGGATTCTCGTCGCCCTCGCAATAGCGGCGCTGACACAGGCGCGTGCGCAATCGCCCGAACCGGCGACCACCACCGCGGAAGATGTCCCGATCTTCAAAAATTTGCCCGATCTTAAATGGGACAAAATCATTCCCGATCTCGGCGAAAGCTCCCCCGAAATCTGTTTTCTGCGTGTCGATCCGAAAACCCACGCCACGGCCCTGCTAATTCGCACATCCAGAGCGATACATGTGCGCAAACATTGGCACACCGCTAATGAGTCGCACACCATGATTTCCGGTAAAGCGGTGTTCGCATGCGAGGGCAAGCGCGACGAATTGAGTCCGGGTGGATTCAACTACATGCCGGCAAAGATGGTTCACGAAGCATGGTTGCCGGCCAATTCGTTAACGTTCATTACTGTTGATAGCGCCTGGGACGTCAACTGGGTCGAAGGTCCGCCCACAGCGGCCGATCTGACGAAATAGGGGAACCAGACAGGATTAACAGGATTTAGCAGGATTCTCTCAAGAATCGGATCCCGCATAATCGTGTAAATCCTGTCTCCTCTCAGGTCCCTTGCGGTCCGGTAGCGTGCGGGGTATACGAAAAGCATGTCCGAACACAAAGTTACTTTACGTTGGGAGCGCGGCGGCGCCGAATGGGTTTATCAAAAATATCCGCGCGATCACACCTGGAGCTTCGACGGCGGCCACACCATGACGGCAACCGCGGCACCGGCCTATTTGGGAAATCCGAAGAATGTTGATCCAGAGGAAGCTTTTGTTGCGTCGCTCTCCAGTTGTCACATGCTTACTTTTCTCGCGATCGCATGTAAGCAGAAATTTGTCCTGGATGATTACACCGATGAGGCGGTCGGCCACATGGAAAAAAATGCGGAAGGCAGGCTGGCCATCACGCGAGTTGAGCTGCATCCGAAGATTACCTGGTCAGGCGAGAAAAAGCCAACGGCGGAAGAGCTCGAAAAGATGCATCACGGGGCGCATGAGCAATGTTTCATTGCAAACTCGGTGAAAACCGAGGTGACGGTAGTTAAGTAATTGTAACCGCGCATTACGCGGCATGAGCGGTTAAATATCTCACGATCATGTCCGGCAAAGAGAACGCGCAGCGGATGGAAAAGATTGTTAGCTTGTGCAAGCGGCGTGGGTTCATTTTCCAATCGAGTGAGATATACGGCGGACTCAATGGCGTCTGGGACTACGGACCGCTCGGGACCGAGCTTAAAAACAACCTCAAGCAGTACTGGTGGAAGGTAACTGTGCGCGACCGCGACGATGTGGTCGGGTTGGATGGTTCAATCCTGACTCATCCGGCTGTGCTCAAGGCAAGCGGCCACGTCGATACTTTTACCGATCCGATGGTTGATTGTCGGATGTGTAAAGCCCGATTGCGCGCGGATCAGCTCGCCGAAAAAAATGGCGCGAAGCAATGCCCTAACTGCGGCGGCAAAGATTTAACCGAAGCGCGGCCGTTTAACCTAATGTTCCAAACACAAATGGGAGCATCTGCCGATCCGGCTTCAATCGCATATCTGCGACCGGAAACGGCGCAGTCCATTTTTGTGCAATTCAAGAATGTGCTCGACGTCTCGCGCAAGAAACTACCGTTCGGCATTGCGCAGATCGGTAAAGCATTTCGGAACGAGATTAATCCGCGCAACTTCACCTTTCGATCACGCGAGTTTGAGCAAATGGAGCTGGAATATTTCTGCCGGCCCGAGCAGGGGATGGATTTGCTGGCCTACTGGCTGAAAGAGCGGATCAAGTTTTACGAAGAGATCGGGATCAATCGAAAGCGGCTGCACATTCTCGATGTCCCGGACAAGGAACGCGCCTTTTATTCCAAAGGCACGTTCGACATCGAATATGAGTTTCCGTTCGGCCGCCAAGAACTGGAGGGCGTGGCGTATCGGACTGATTACGATTTGCAGCAGCACATCAAAGCCAGCGGCAAATCTCTCGATTATTTCGATGAAGAAACGAAGGAGCGGTTTGTGCCACATGTGGTCGAGCCAAGCGCGGGAGTAGATCGGACATTTCTGGCGTTGATTTGTGATGCGTACGACGAAGACAGCGCACCGGATGAAAAGGGGAAAATGGAGGCGCGCATCGTGATGCGCTTTCATCCGCGGATGGCGCCGATCAAGTGCGCGGTTTTTCCGTTGCTCAAGAACAAGGAAGCGCTGGTGGCGAAGGCGCGTGAGGTACAGGCGTTGTTGCGACCGCACATGAACGTGTTCTACGACGAAGGTGGAGCGATTGGACGACGTTATCGGAGACAGGACGAGATCGGAACGCCATTTGGCGTGACAATTGATTTCGAAACGCTTGGCGAAAAGGGCGATGAGCTGCGCGACACGGTTACGCTGCGCGATCGCGACTCGATGAAACAGGAACGCGTCGCGATCAACGATTTAGTCGAGACCATTTCCTCGAAGATTCGCTGAGGCTGCAATGGACGTAGTCGAATTCCGTGAATATTGCCTGTACAAGCCGAACACCTCCGAGGGAATGCCATTTGGTGAAACCGTGCTTGTATTCAAAGTCGTCGGGAAAATGTTTGCGCTGATGTCGCTCGATGAAGTGCCGGCCACGGCCAATTTGAAATGCGATCCCGATCTCGCGCTCGAGTTACGCGATCGCTACGAGCAGGTGCGTCCCGGTTATCACATGAACAAGAAGCATTGGAACACGGTGGAGATCGATAGCGGAATTCCAGAGGCCGAACTGCGCTGGATGATCGATCATTCCTACGATCTTGTAGTCCAGAGCCTGCCGCGAGCAAATCGTTCTAGGAAACCGCGCGCAGTTGCACATCGCCGATCTGCAATTGCAAGGCGTCGCGCGCTATGCTGAGAAAATGATCGGCGGCATCGGTCAGCGCGACGTGCAATTTTCCGCTGTTGGTTGATGCCGTGGCAAGTGACTGTCGATCCAACAAATCTTTGACTGCCCGTGCACAATTCATAGCCGAATCGACAATCTG
>DATELT010000057.1:0-4898 GCA_035276245.1 Chthoniobacterales bacterium | reverse complement strand
AAGAACTCAGGTGAATCGACGGTGACCAAAGCGAGATCGCAGTCATGCGCGACAAACACAACACGCGCCGGATACTTGTTAGGATCGCCCTCCCGCTCGACGGTCAGATATCGCGTGTTGCTGACGACATGCGCGTTCGTCATGATGCGCGGGCCGTCTATGACAAAACCGGCCCCGACGCCGCGGCCGATTGCACCCGTGTTCCATGGCGCGCGGTAATCAGGTTCAACCTCCGTGGAAGTAATACGAACGAGACTCTTTTGAATTCTGCCGTTCGGCTGTTTCGGAGCCGCCACCACAATCGGAGCGACAGGCGGCGGAGTCGCAGCAGGTTTCAGCGGCGGCGCGCCTTCCTCGGGCGGCGGCGGCAATGGCGGCGTGTTTTGCTGCGGCGCTACCGGCGGCGTCGCATCTTGTTGCTGCAACGGCGGAGTATTTTGCTGCGCGAAAAGGTCAGCGCTCGCAAAAAGCAGGATTACCCCAACGAGAAGACGTTTCATTCCAAAGTTCGAGAAAGATCAAACCGCAAGATTGAAATGCAAATTGCCCATAGGGGAAGCGAACGTTGACAGTATAACCAACGGAGATCCGCTCCTTTAGATGCGATACCCTGTCAAACCGTTCAAAACTTGCCTCACCTCAGTCTTCGCCCATTGGGAGGAAATTGCGCTCTAGTTCTAACCGTCAGCAAAATCGTTCATTTTTTCACTGACAGAAGGTCTGTTTTCTTCCTAGCGCGCAGCCGCAGCCCGGTCGTGAATCGCGCGATACTCCGGCATCTTATGATATTCCACTAGCCGGAATCCCCAATCTACCAGAGTCTGTTTATCCTTGTTGGTCGTCGCGACCTGCTTGAGAAATTTGGAAATCCGTTCCTTCAGTTCCGGTTGCTGCCCGGAATCATCAAGAATCTCAAAAATCTCCATCGAGAGCAGCCAGTCATCAGGATGCTGGGCCTGTTGCGTCTCCCAGATTTCTCCGAGGCGCTCGTAACCCACTTTGCGTTCGCGAATATCGCGCACCTGTTGGTAAAGATTCTCCAGCTTCTTCCGCTTAGAGTCGGACGGCACCTTGATGGTGCGTTCCTTCGGCACGAGCGCAACTTCCAGAAATGCATCCTTGTCCGCAGCGCCATTGAATACTGAGCCGATTCGTTCACCAACGGCCATGTCGAATTCGCCCCAAGCCGGATCGAACAAAACGCGGTCCGCATGTTTTGCGCTGCAGTTAGAGAACGTGATCAAGAGTATTTTGCCATCCTGGCGGAGAATTTTTTCGACGCGACCTGATACCTTTATTCCACTTTCAAATTCAATTGTCGCTTTCTTTCCTTCGACGATGCCAATGCTGTGCAGCTGATCGTTCGAAAGGTTTTCCGGTGCGACATTAACATTACGCCACCGACCAATCGGTGCGCCAAATCCGTCGGCGTGACGGTCCTTGCCATGGCCGGGCAACTCTTTATTGCGGAAGGCGAGAGCAGTTGCGCTCTTCGATCGAAGGTAAATCGGTTGCTGGTTTTTATCAGTCAGCACTTCGCTGAAAATGCCGGTCACCTGCAATCCCGATGAGTATTCACAGGTTGCGATGTTATTGCACTCAATCGCCTTGTTAATGCCTTCGAGTCCGCCGACCTGGTAAGCCATGCTGTTGGCAAATTCCTCGAGCACATCGCGCAAATGTTGAAAATCGCGGCAGACGAAAAGTTGGGGCTGGCGCGTGGTGATGTCGAATGGCTGATTCTGCGCGTCAATCGAATACCAGATCTTCTTGACCTTCGGTTCCAGACACGAAACCGATTCGCCAATGGACGAGAGCAAGCCGGCACCGTAGATCTTCGGATTCTCGACGGTGCCGATTAGTCCGTATTCAACCGTCCACCAGTGCAAACGCGAGAGGAGCGCCATTTCTGATGGCTCGCCCAGGTTTTTTTGCCGGCGTTCAACTTCCCGGGTCGCTTCTTCGACTTCTTCGGGCTCGGAGTTCGGCAATTCCTTCAAAATCGACAGGTGCCGGATCGCTTCATACAGTTCGAAGTCTTTGCGTGATTGCATCGCTTTCGCACCAACTTCACCAAAACGCTGCAAATAATTGGAGTATTCTCGGTCGACGATAATGGGCGCGTGTCCTGCGGCTTCGTGCACAATGTCGGGTGCAGGCGTGTATTCGATGTGATGGATCTGGCGCATGTCGCACGCGATCACCAGAACCTTGTAAGCCTGGAATTCCATGAACGCCGCTGGCGGAATAAAGCCGTCTACCGCCACCGCGCCCCAATCGATTCGGCCGAGAATATCGTTCATCTCCTCGATCCGCGGAATTCGTTCAAAGGAAATGCCGGTGTCGAGCAGTCCCTGAAAATAAACTTTGTGAGCGTATTCCTTCAGGAAAAAAATATTCTGGCGCATGATGAACCGCCAGACCGCATGATCGACTGGAGTGTATTCTTCGTAACGCTGATCGACCGCGAATTGCAGCAGATGTTTCGGTAGCGATTGCACCGCCTTGTTGGTTTGACTAAAGGATTGAATGCTCATCGAAGTATCCTCAACGCATTGCGCGCTGAATTATTTTACGACCCATAAACATTTCGAGCAAGGAGTGATAAGTGGTCGCGGAACATTAAGCTCCAGGTTTGTGCGCCCAGCGGATTGTACTCCGCTTCCAAGCAAAGAGGATAGCGGGCAACAAGGCCCGCCTGGCGCAGACGCCAAAGGCATATGTTTCTTTATTGCAAGCGAAAACGTCTGTAACCGCGGTCGCCAGCGTCGGCGGATGCGCCCCGTCACTGCGGGCATTGCGAACCACGCACACAACGCGAGTCCGGTTCGGGACGAGAAATCTCCCGAAATCGAAAGCGCTCTCGGCAGGGATGTCCCTTGCATTTGCTCGGGATGACAATCGGGAAACTTCTGCTCTGATTTCGACCAATGGGAACCCTGCGCCTCGGAGTTAACATCGATCACATCGCCACGCTGCGGCAGGCGCGCTATTCCACAATGCCTGATTCGAAGAACGCCGAGCCCGATCCGATAGCGGCAGCCTCGATATGCGAACGCGCCGGCGCGCACGGTATCACCGCACATCTGCGCAGCGATCGTCGTCATATTCAGGACCGCGACATGCAGAGATTGCGGGCCAACATCATGACCAAACTTAATTTTGAGATGGGCAACACGGCTGACGTCTTGGATGTCGCCATCCGGATTCGGCCTGACGAAGTCTGTCTGGTTCCAGAAAAACGCGCCGAAGTCACGACTGAAGGCGGCCTTGATGCTATTGGCAACCGCCGGGAGTTGTTCAATACTGTCCAGCGGCTGCATGCCAATGGAATCCGGGTCAGCTTGTTCATTGATCCCGACGAAAAACAAATCGACTGCGCCACCGAGCTCGGCGCGGAAATGATCGAATTGCACACCGGCAGATTGGCAAACGCGTTCACTGAGAAAATCGAGGCACAGGAATTGGATCGGCTGTGTCAATGCGCGAAACATGCGTTCGCGTTAAAGCTACAGGTCAACGCCGGGCATGGAATCAATTATCAAAATATCACGCTCATTCACAAAATTCCGCATCTCACCGAGCTCAACATCGGGCACGCTATCGTGTCGCGCGCGATTTTTGTGGGGTGGGAGAATGCCGTTCGCGAGATGCTAGCGCTGATGGAGAATTATCAGGGAGGTTAGCAGAGTTAAATGGTTACAAACGTTACAACGGTGGAATAAACAGCTGTCTCGTATTCTAACGATGTAACCATGCAACAATTTAACGAATTCGCATGAGCATTCTCGGCATTGGCGTCGATTTGGTTGAGGTCGAGCGCATTCAACATTCGCTCGATCGTTTTGGTGAACGGTTCATGAAGCGGGTTTTCACCGACGGCGAAATTACCTATTGCCAGTCGATGAAATTTCCGGCGCGCCACTTCGCGGCGCGGTTCGCAGCAAAAGAAGCCGTATCGAAAGCATTCGGTACTGGCATTGGAAAAGCGATGGGCTGGCGTGATATTGATGTGCACAAAAAAGAAAGCGGCGAACCGTTTTTGGTTCTACACGGCGGCGCCGACCGTTTAGCCAAAAGCCGCGACATGAAGTCCAGCTGGATCACCTTGAGTCACACCGAGCATCACGCGGTGGCGATGATTGTGATTGAAGCATAGTCGATCTGTGCTGGAGAGGCCGCTGTCGTCAGCGGCAGCCACTGTTGAGCCGCTGAGACGGCGGACCCCACAACGTAGCCTTCCGAGTCGCGTCGGAGGGCGACGCTCCGCGGTGGCAATGCTTCTCTTTCCTGGCTCGAAAGAGTCTCGCCCTACCTATTCCCCGCGCTCGACGTGCCGGTATTCGATTACCTGGACACGCTCCAGCGTGACCATTCCACCGCGCATCATCCCTTCCAATGCAGGAAGGAATGCGTCGATTTTCGCCTCGCTGTCCACGATTTCGATCACCATCGGTAAATCCATCGAAAGTCGCAGAATTTTTGCGGTGTGCATTCGACTCGATTTTCCAAAACCCATCGGCCCGCGTAAAACGGTAGCGCCCGCCAGATGCATTTCGCGCGCTTTCAAAACAATCGCTTCGTAAAGCGGCTTGTGTTCGAAGCGGTCACTCTCGCCGATAAAAATGCGTAGTAACAATGAATCGCGTGGGACTTCCATGTTTACCGTTGGTTCAAATGCATCGCCAGATAATCACCGAGCCAGACTGCGAGCAGGCAGAGGATGACGGAGGAAGCAATATTCAGCGCGGCAAATAGGAATTCGCCGTCGCGGGCTAGTGTTAAGGTTTGCAGGCTGAAGGACGAGAACGTTGTGTAGCCGCCGCAAAGTCCTATCATGAAAAATTGTCGAGTGGTCGGATTGACGAGGAATCGCCCATCAGGTCCGGTCAAGCCCG
>DATELT010000056.1:0-4043 GCA_035276245.1 Chthoniobacterales bacterium | reverse complement strand
CGTATTGCTCCTGCACTGCTATTCCCCAATTGTCGTTAATCCGATAATATCCGCCGAAAGTAAACAAGCTGCTGTTGATGAAGAATGGATTGTCGTTGAGAAAGCGATGCCCAAAGTTCAGCTGTAGGTTGGAGATCGGCTGGACCGTCACATTGGTATTGACTTCGGTGAAGCCTTTGTCGAACGCTGGCACCTGGGAATCGACAGAGAGCGAGGCCCACGGCAACGGATTGAAACGAACTGTGTTGAAAAGGTTCGAATATGGCGTGCGATCGTAGGGATTGTCGAAGTTGACGTCGAAGTAAGTGTCAAGTTCGAACCAGGTAATGTTGCTGTCGTCCCGCCTCGTTTCCAGCCGGTTGCGGACGCCGAAGCGCCAGATCGTCCAGTGATCAATCGAATCGATGGAAGTGAACTCCGGGAAGTCGATTGGGCGCAACTTCGTTGATGGTTCAAAGCGATCGAATTGCAAGATCTCGGCTGGATCGACGGAATCGGAGACCCACGAAAAATTTGTGAATGGTTGAATAACATGACGCAAACCATCGAGGCCGAGCGCGCGGCTCTGCACACCCTCCCAGGCACGCGAAATTTTGAACGATGCTTCCACTCCAGCGTTGAAAACAGTGCGTGTTTTGTTGCCGTCGAGGAAAAGCGGGGTGTTGTCCGGCACAAGAAAGTCTGGGATCAGCGGATCGCTATTTGGAGTGAAAAGCGTTTTCCCGAGGTCGCGGGTCTCACTGTAGTAGGTCGCGCGAAACCCGACGCGGGGAACGATGCTCAACCAACCAAAATAAGTGTTGGGGTAAAGCAATTGGTGAAAAGTATCGAATCGCCAGCTTTCGTAGTCGTCAAAGCCCGAACCGTTCGGGAAGTTGCGATGCAGGTCCGCAATACCGGTTTCGCCCTGATAAAAGATTGGACCTCCAAAAATGGGAGTACGGGCGACGTCCAGTACGATCTCGGGAAGGCGCTCCGTTGTCTCAAAGAAACCGTTAGCCTGAAACCGCCCGATCGCGGTCAGAGTATAAATAGGGTCGGTTTTCGTTACCGCCACGACGTTATCCGGGTTCGGATTGATGCGAAATTCGCTCTGGTAGAAATCCTCCATGACAAAGGCATCACTTAGCTTGGTGATGTCGACGATTCCGTAAATGTCGCTCGTGAAATTCGTGCGATCTTCGACAGTGACGCGATAACGGGCGCTTCCGATATTACCGCGCGGCACCGACGTTTGATTTATATCCGGGTTCTGATCGTCAATGAAATACGTCCTGAGATTGAGATAGCTGCTGTCGTTTTTACCGTAATTCATCTCCGCATCAAACCCGATTGCCACGCCGCGGCGCGCCCTGTAATCCAACCTCACTCGACCTTTGATTTTATCGGCGATTGGAAAGGTGACCTGGCCCAAGAGCGACGCTCCCCAGGTACTCAGATAAGCGGGCGAGATAGTGAAACTAAAGGAATCATTTAGAGATTGATAGAGATAGGGCCACCAGAAGATTGGGACCTTGCCAACGTAAAAAGTTACGTTCTGGAAAACGACACGATCGTTCTCGTAAATGCGCGTTTTGTTTGCATGGAAATGAAAATCGGGATTGAGCGAATCATCCGTCGTGAAATCGCCATTCTCGACCACAGAGTGGCCGTCAGAGAAGTTCGCAAATTTTACACCGCTCACAAAATACGGATCCGATGACGAGCGGAATTTCTCAGCGTGGACTTCCTTAGTATCGAGATTGTAGGTGCCGTGCTCGGCGAGAAACAGTTTATCCTCGCGATAGATCCGTACATGGCCCTGAGCGGAGATCTCGTGGCGTTGCGAATCGTACTGGGCGGAATCGGCGTAGATGTCGGTATCGCCAACATGAATGGCGACATTGTCGCGGGCGTAAGCGATTCCGTTCTCGTAACGGGTCTCGCCCGTAGAAGTGATTTCGACCGGCTGCTTCTTCGGCGTCTCGATATCGATGGCACGGCTGCGAGCAGCTGCAAAAAGAAGACAAAAAAAGATCGCTGCCCGCGTTCGCATGGCGCGCGACGAAGGTACTGCAGAGAGAAAGTGTTGCAAAGGCGAAAAGGCCGGTCATTTGCCCTCAGCAATTTGTGATCGCGTCGCTCAGCCGAGGCGCCGGGCGACACCGCGGCTGAGCGCGCCGTTGGCTACGGCTAAAGCGCTCTAAAATTGCGCAGAGTCAATCCGCCTGTCTGTTGGTTGAGGCCACAGGCCAAAACCAGGGCTCGCGAATTGGCAGGCAACTCCAAACTTCCTGGCAACGTTCCAGTCTTTAACGCTTGTGCTGCCGCTATCAGTTGCCAAAGGACCGATGCCCCCACGCTCTCCCCCAGCGCGATCTTTGGTGAATAGAGCGGCAATTGGTTGCCTGCTGCGGCGCGTTCCGCTCGATCAATAAATGTCCCGTTTGCACTGCCAACATTGAATCCGATTCCATTCTCGAGCTGCGCGATCACGCCCTTCAGCCGTGTCAAAACTTCAGAACGACGAAAGAAATTTGCTCCGGGAGTTATTTGTTCAATCTCGATTCCGCCGTTATCGGATCGCTTCAGTAAGAGCGCGCCCGCGCCTTCGCTCATAATCATGCCACAACCTGCGTCCGGTTTGGCTGGATTTCGCAGAAAACGCCATTGCCGATACGCTTCGCAAACAAGTGGATCAATTTCCTCAGCGCCAACCACCAGACAAAAATCCAGATCATCGGATGCGAGCAGGTCTTCCGCCAGTTTTAGGGCAAGAACCCCGACAGCGCCATCCCCGACAACGGTGTAAGACGCGCCGTCAATCCCCAGGATTGCTGCAAGATGACTGGCCGGCGCGTTGAAGACAGTCTCAGGAAATAGCAACGGACTGGCCGCTTGCGCTCCGGACGCCACAATCTCGGAATAAAAACGTCGCGTGTAAATGACCCCGCCATTGGAAACAGCAAAAACCAACGCAATGCGCGATGGCGCGGGCTTCACCCGGGTGAGGGCAGCCAGTCCAGCCGCGGCGGCAAATCGTGAAATTGCGCTCGCCCGGCGTAACCGCGGATGCGCCGGGAATGGTGTATTAGCTGGAACTCGACGAACCAAATAGCGCGCGCCGTTTTGTTCGTTCTTAAGGATTTCGACTGGCGCGGTCTCGCCTGCAAGTAATCGCTGCCAAACATCATCAACGTCGCTGCCGAGCGGCGTTACCCAGCTCATTCCAGCGATACTCAAAGTCATCACGCGAATTTTTGAAAAATAATCGTCGCATTTGTCCCGCCGAAGCCGAATGAATTGGAAACCGCGCAATCAAATTGCGCCTTACGCGCTTCGTTCGCTACGACATTGAGCGATAAATCGGATTCGCGAAAATTAATGTTTGGCGGCAGGAATTGATGTTGTAGCGCGAGGAGAGTCACGGCGGCTTCAATCGCACCGGCCGCGCCGAGGGAATGGCCCATCATGCTCTTGGTGGAGCTCACCGGCACGTTACCAAATAATTGCATGATCGCTTTCCCCTCGGCGGAGTCATTGAGAATGGTGCCGGTGCCGTGTGCATTAATGTAGCCAACTTGGTCGGGCGCCAGTCTCGCCTGCGCCAGCGCCTGCTCCATCGCGCGACGCGGACCGCTTCCGTCCGGATTCGGCTGCGTCAAATGATGATTGTCGGTGGAAATTCCGTAGCCGATTATTTCCCCTAGGATTTTCACGCCGCGGCTGCAGGCAGATTCGAGTTCCTCCAGCGCGAATAAGGCTGCGCCTTCGCCCAGGACCATGCCCGATCGATTGGAATCGAAGGGTCTACATTTTTCCGGCGTTGCCGCTTGCAGTGAATCGAACCCAACGAATACGAGTTCGGACAGGGCATCGTAGCCGCCGGCCAGAATGCGTTGATAGCGGCCACCGCGGATCGCATTGAAGGCATGGCCAATCGCGTTCGTGCCAGACGCGCAGGCATTGGCAATGACCTAAGCAGGAACATTGATCCCAAATTTTTCCATGGCATCGAGGATCTGTTTTTGCGGCGGATAATTTGCGACCAAGCCCGCAGAGCA
>DATELT010000055.1:0-13992 GCA_035276245.1 Chthoniobacterales bacterium | reverse complement strand
CGCCTCTACAACTCACTTCACGGGAAGCGGCCTTAGGAGCAGCTCACCCAGCCAACCTGGGTTCGCTACGCCTTCGCGATAGGCTTGCAGCGATTCTACCGAAGAGTTGACCCGCAGGTTGCTGTAGTAGCCCTCCTCGTTTTGCCAGCGTTCGAGCCAGTAAACAGCCGCCTTGATTCGCGGATACTTGGTCCGAAACAACTCCAAGCCCTGCTTGATCCATGCGGCCTTGTTGGCCGGTGGAAATTCCCCCGTTCCCCACTCCGCGATCATGATTGGTTTGTTCGGGTCGATGCCGCTCATCTCTTTGTAGGGCCAGTCGACCAACGACGGGATATCGGCCAAGGCCTCTTCTTTGTACTGCTGACCATAGACACTTAATCCCAGCCAATCGACGTAATCAGGACCGGGGTAGTAGGCCGGGGCGAAATTCCAGATATCGACCGGAGAAGAATAATTATTGGTGTGAAACATCCATTTAATGTTATCGGCGCCGCGCGCGCGGACCCGATCCACCACGTGCCGATACGCTTTCTTAAATGTTTCCGGGCCTTCCCATTTCGTCTTCTCTTGGTTAGCCGGCTGGTTGCCTCCATAATAGATACCCGACCAGGGAAACCAGTCGCCGTTCATTTCGTTCGCGAAAACCACGATCATCGGTTTCCCAAATGCTTTCGCGGCGTCAGCCCAGTCATCGATATATTTGTCCCAGGTTCCAGCTATGATCGAGGTAAGACTAAAACGATCGGGACCTTTGTTTTGCTCATATGGCCGGTCCCAAGGCGACCAGAAAACAAGCGGCAACGAGTGATGCTGCCAGATTAAATTGAGACTTCTGGCTGGAAAATCCTGTTCGCCCCAGAAGCTCGATGAGGCGATGATCGCCTGATGCTTGCCCACCAGGGTTTCGAAGTCTTCAATCCCCTCCAGCGTGACATCCCCTTCCGCTTCGCCGAAATCAATGAATGCCCCCGTGTAAGCGCCGTGCAGCGGGACCGTCACTTCCACGGCGGTGTCGCGATTGGCCTTTTCGCTTTGGGTCCGCTGGTGGCATGATGACAAAACAAATAGGATACCGATGCATAAACTTACTCCCGCAGACTGGTTCAACCGCACAGTGGCAGTTTGCTACATCGGTTTCATGGCAGCAACTGCGTCATCTGCCGCGCCAGGAATAGGCAGCCGAAGCAGCCGCCCTACAAGCGGAGATGAAAACGTGCTTTCCCTGTCGGCAACCGTCATGGTCGATCGCTGCGTCAACAAGTGCGTGCCAAAACGAATCCTCGGGGGCGCCATTGACGGACATGAGCGCGATAAATGCATGCGAATGCTGTCTAAGCAAAATATCGTGGAGATGGTGTCAGCCGGTCTCGGTCCACTGACCTATCGGTTGCGCACAGAGCTGGGCGGCGAAGTCTGGCATTGGAATCCGCACGGCGTCTGGAGCGATGGAAATCATCATTGTGGCTACTGGGCATCGAGTAGCTCAATTACTGCCCCAATCACTATTTCCTACGGTTATCGCTTGCCGCGTCGCGGCAATACCATCGACCAAGCTAATAACGATGGTTATTCCCGGATCTCGGATGGCGATGAAAATTCCTTTTGGAAGAGTAATCCCTATCTCGATCCATACTTCACCCACGAGGATGAGGAAGCTCATCCGCAGTGGATCGTAATCGATTTGGGCGCACAAAAGCTGGTCAATAGTATTTGCATTCAATGGGGAGCGCCTTATGCCAGACAGTTCCAGGTCGAATACTGGAGCGGGAATGATCCGATGCACCTGCATATCGATCAAAAAGACGAATGGCGAACCTTCCCGCAAGGCGTTGTATCGGATTGCTCCGGCGGGGACTTAACTGTTCGACTTACCAATAGCACCATCCAGGCGCAGTTTGTTCGCGTCCTGATGACGCATGGTTCGGGCACAATCATGCAATCTTCGACCGACATTCGAGATCGCCTCGGATTTGCTGTTCGCGAAATCAGTGTCGGCAATACCGATCACACCGGTCACTTCGAAGACTACGTAGTTCACAAGCCGGAACATCGTCAAAGCATCATCTATGTTTCATCGACTGATCCGTGGCATCGCGCCGAAGATATCGATTACAGAACGGAACAGCCGGGTCTCGATTTTATCCTTCAAAGTAAACTGACCAAGCATCTGCCAGTACTGGTGCCCGTGGGCGTGTTCTATGACACACCCGAGAACGCCATTGCCGAAGTTAAATACCTCCTGGCAAGAAAGTATCCTCTAGAAGGCGTTGAACTCGGGGAAGAGCCTGATGGACAATGGGCATCGCCCGAAGATTACGCAGCGCTTTATGTTGCAACCGCGAAACGGTTGCGAAATCTAAGTTCAAAATTAAAGATCGGCGGCCCGAGCCTCCAGAATTTTGATGCTCACCTTCTCACCTGGCCGGAACAATCCGGAAACCGCTCGTGGATGAATCGCTTCTTGCGCTTTGTAAGCCATTCGCCATTCGATTTTTTCTCATTCGAATATTACCCGTTTGATAATGTCTGCGCAGATGCAGCACCGCAACTACTCGAGGTTCCGCGACGACTTCAGGAGATGTTATCCAGCCTGCATGATGATGGTGTTCCTCCGGAAATTCCGTGGCTGATGACGGAGTTTGGTTACTCGGTATTTGCCGGCCGCCATGAAGTTGATATCGAAGGCGCGCTCTTCCACGCCGATACAATAGGAACGTTTCTCACGGCTGGCGGCAAAAGAGCTTACCTTTACGGATACGAGCCCGATACTCTCACCGACGAGCTAAAATGTTCGTGGGGGAATTTGATGATGCTACAGATGTCAAATGCAGGTGAAAAACCGAATCGACTGTCTACCTACTACAGTGCCGGGCTCATTGCCCGCGATTGGATGCAGCCTGTAGATGCTGTTCATGAAATATTTCCGGTAGTTATCGACCCGACCGATGCTCGGGTTACAGCCTATGCTACACACCGGCCAGACGGGCAATGGGCATTACTAACGATTAACAAGGACCCCAGCCGTTCGGTGCAGCTTGCCGTCCAATTTCGTTCTTCGTCATCTTCTGCGAAGTTTGCCGGCGAAGTAGCCATTACACAATTTTCGCGCGAACAGTATCGCTGGCAGGATAATGGAGAGAATGGGCGGCCGACTGTTAGTAATCCACCGATCCAGAGTCACCGCCGATCATCTGAATACTACGAACTACCGCCTTATTCGATTTCGGTGTTACGTGGGAAGCTTGCGGAACCTTAACTCATCAACTATTTGCTGGTCGTCCCGAACGACAAGCGATGTTTACGCTCGGACCGGCACGGAGGCGGTGCGCTCCAGCTTGCCCCAGCTTACCCATGCGCCCTTTACACCGCGTAAAATTGCTTTCCAAACGCAGTAGCTCAACATCGGGCGATAAATCAGCCGCATCGGAATGATCCGCCATGCTTGCAGAACGTTCTCGTGCTCCAAAATGCAGGCGAGCGTCGCCAGGATCACGTCGGTTGCTAAAAACACGATGACAAATGGAAGAAGATCTCGCCAGGCTCCGAATGCTAGTGACAAGATAAGGAACAAATCGACCGCAGGAGTAATTGCCACAAGAATGATCTGGAAAAACCAAACACTTGGCAAACTAAACCAGCCCAACGCGCGATATTTCCAGTTAAAAACCATGTCGCGATGTTTCCACAAACACTGGAGGGTCCCGTAGGCCCAGCGGAATCGTTGACGCGAAAGCGTTCGCACCGTTTCCGGCGCTTCCGTCCACGCCACCGCGCCCGGAACGTAAACGCTGCGCAGCCCTTGCTTGTGAAGGCTTAAAGTCAAGTCAGTATCTTCGGCCAAAGTATCTAAACTCAAACCGCCGGCGCGATCGATTGCCTGCTTGCGAATCGCGCTAATTGCTCCCGGCAAGACCGTAATGCAATTCCATCGAGTGTAGGCGCGTCGATCAAGATTAAAACCGACGGTATACTCGAGAGATTGGCAGCGCGCGATGAAGCTCCGCAGGTTACCGACCTTAGCATGGCCAGATACTCCACCGATGTTGGGATCGATAAATGGCCCAAGTAATCGCGGCAAGGTCTGCCGCTGACAATGGGTATCTGCATCAATGAAAACAATGAGTTCGTTTCTGGCTGCAGCGACTCCCCGTTGCAAGGCGCGGGCTTTCCCG
Organism: Chthoniobacterales bacterium; assembly: GCA_035276245.1. Lineage (GTDB taxonomy): Bacteria > Verrucomicrobiota > Verrucomicrobiia > Chthoniobacterales > UBA10450 > AV69. Next base: position 9,817 of record DATELT010000055.1, on the reverse strand, counting down.
CGATTTTGCTGACGAACTAAGCGGACTCGTCCGTCACTGGCCGCTACTTTCTCAACCTCAACCGCGGTATCATCGTGCGAGCCGTCATCGACCACTACGACCTCTAATTCACCCTGATAGTCCGTTTTCAAAAGCGACTGGAGGGTTGCGTGGATGACTTTTCCTTCGTTGTAGGCGGCGATGACTACACTGACCGGTTCAGCAAAATCCGCGGGTGGCGAACTACGGAAACGATAGGCCAGGTAGATGACGATGAGCGTGCGTAACAGGACCAACGCCGTCGCTACAACCATAAAGGCCCAGAGAAATTCCTCGACTGCATGCAAGACACGAAAACCGGTGCTGCTGATGTAATGGGACATGGTTTGCCCTCCGGGCAACGGCGGCATTAAGGCATCTCGAGTCGTATTCAGAAGTTTGCTTAGCGGTACGATGGTATCGTTGCGGGCCTGCAGGTATTCAATGATGCGCGGTAACGCTTCCACGGTTTGCGAGCGATCCCCTCCGGCATCGTGGAGCAGGATAATGTTCCCATCGTGGCGCTGTTGCTTGATCCGCTGCAGAATGACGTCCGCTCCCGGTTTCGCCCAATCCTGCGGATCGATGTTCTCCAGAACGACGAGATAGTTCTGGTCCTGCGCGATTTGCAATGGCACTAAGTCCGCCAGACGCGCGGGCTGCGTATCCGCGGCATAAGGTGGACGAAACAAGGTCGTGCCGCGGCCGGTCAAGGTCTGGATAAGTAACTCTGTAGCGTTTAATTCCAGCCGGACATGTTCCGGCCAGCAAAGGGCAAGATTGGGATGGTAATAGGTATGATTGCCTATTTCGTGTCCTTCATCGACGATTCGTCTAACGAGGTTTGGGTAGCGTTCCGCATTCACGCCAACGAGGAAAAATGCTGCCTTTACCTTCGCGGCCTTCAAGATATCGAGGATTTTTGGCGTCCATTCCGGATCGGGCCCGTCATCAAAGGTCAAAGCCACCTCGTGAGCGTCGCCCGCACCCTGGTGATACAATGTCGGAAACTCCGGGAATTTGGTGTAGGTCGCTGTAAGATAACCGTCTTGGTCGACCTTTAGGCTGCGTATTCCATCGGCCCGCGATTCGTCCACTGTTACGATCTCCCCATCGCCGACGTCAGCGATGGTATCGGTCCCCCGCAACACCTCCAGGAGCGACCGCGTGCTGGCATCGAACTTGAAATCGGAAGGTGTACTCAGCGCATCCCAAATCGCGCTATCTTCTGTTCCCAGACGATACAAGGCAATGCCGCCTGCTTTTTGCTTCCGAACTTCGCGCAGCTCGTTCAGGAATGTAACAACGTCCAGAAACCAGACTGCATGCTCTACATCATTATCCTCATAGTAGAAGTATGCGTTGTAACCGGGAGCGCTTACTTCAGCTGACTCGATTTCAGCACTGCTTGCCCGGCTCATCGCTTCCGGGAAACTGATTAGTTCCGCTTTCTTGCCGCCAATAACCCAGTCGTAACCATAGCTACCGAGCGCGATAATCCATTGGCCCGGGTCGGAATCTTCCATCAGCACATGCAACCAACCTTCGAACCACATCCGCGAGGCCAGCGGCCCCGGCGTGTCGACATCGGAAGTCTCGTCGAATAACATCGCGACGAAGCGATCAATATATGGGGATAGTTCGTCAAAATCGATGTAGTCGATTTCCTGGCCCGGCGAAACGATTAACCATAGCTGGCGGCCGTCCCGATGAAGCGCGTCAGCAAATTTCTCGAGCAGGTCGGTGAAATTTTTCTTGTAGGTTGGATCCAGTTGCTCCCAGTCGACTACTACTCCCGCCGCTTTCGCGTTACGGAGCACTACCAGCACATTGGCGATGAACTTCTCCTGTCGCTCGGGCGGGCCGTGCGCCACATTCTCCACCGCTTCGGGTTGCCAGGTATCGCCCACCAAATTCGTTAGCAGCGGCATGAGCGCGATACCCTTGTTCTGTGACAGTTTGAGAACTCGCGAGTCGGCATCGATTTGCAAATCGCCAACCCCGTTGACCATCGACATCCATTCGGGACAGACATGCGTGATCTGCGACGCATGCTGTTCGAGCGAGGAATAGCTATAGGGATCGCCGTTCGTGTAAAAGGCTAACCGCACCTCATTTTGCGACACTTTGCGACGCGCTCGCGCCAGAGTTGCAGTCGGCGAGCCTGTTGCGGCCGCCGGCACTGCAAGTTTTTTCGCCGCCTGCCTGGTCGCTTCGAACTTTTGCCAGAGTAGCGAATTCGGCGCCGCTCGTTGACCGGCCGGATTTTGTGTTTGCAGCGATTTCAACTGCCCCTTCAATTGCCGCAAGGAAAAGGGCGCGGTCATCCGCGGTGCGATGAATAGCGTTTCGACAAACAAGATCGTGCCTAGAAAAACCAGCACGCCGGTGATCAGCAATAGAATGCGGAGACGCGGCCAGCGTTTTCCGAGCGGATCGGAGAATACAAATGGCGTCAGTCCAGGTGGGACATCTTCTGGCATTGGCTTGGTAATTTGCCTTGATTATAAGGAAGTGCGAATAAGGAAAACGGCCGTCATTTCAAGCAAAGCGGTCGTTAACGGTGTCTGATTTGGCTGGCACACGGTCTGGATAGCGCACGGGTCGCGCAGGAAATGCACGTGCGGCTCGGACCTCACGACTTCAGGGCCGTGGCCAATTCGCGGGCTCGTTCTCGCAGTAACTCCTTTGCTTCGGGAATAGGCCCCGCAAGTTCGTAGACACCATCAAAGAGATCGCGCGCTTTCGAATTCGCTTCGGCGCACCCCACAATCGCGAAGACACGTTTACCAAGCCTGCGCCCCAGATCGGCGACGCCAGCCGGTGTCTTCCCTTCCAGCGTTTGATTATCGAGCTTGCCTTCGCCGGTAATGATCACGTCAGCGCCCTTGATTTTCTGTTCCAACTCCACGGCTTCAGCCACGACCTCGAAGCCTGGCCGAACTTTCGCATCGCAAAAACTCATTAGGCCGAATCCCAGCCCGCCTGCTGCACCCGCGCCAGGTTCGTTGCGGAAATCGCAGGCCAGATCTCTGGTCACAGTGTCGGCTAAGTGTGTGAGCGACCGCTCCAAAATCTCGAGCTGCTCGGGAGTCGCACCTTTTTGCGGACCAAACGTTCGCGTCGCGCCGTTCCGACCGAGCAGGGGATTTTTCACATCCACCGCGGCGATGATTCTTGACGACCACACTACATCGAAGACTTGTGAGAAATGGCCCCCACCTACCGCTTCGCATTTTCCTCTCCCCAGGGGAGAGAATTGAGGTGAGGGCGGAACAATTCGCGTCAACTTCACCAGCGATGCAACATCGGTAAGCTCGCTCTTAGCTTCTCCAAGAAACCGAAACCCTAGGGCGCGCGCCATTCCAAGGCCGCCATCGTTTGTGGCGCTGCCGCCCAGGCCAATGATTATTTCGCGCGCGCCGCGCTTTGCTGCATCCCGCAGCATTTCACCGACGCCGAAGGTATTTGCGCGCAGAACGTCCCCGACCGTATTCTTCAGCCGGCGCATCCCGGCCGCTTCGCTCATCTCTATCACCGCGCTTTTGCCTAACCAGACGTAGGAAGCCTCAATCGGATCGCCGAGTGGACCGTGGGCGCTGCATATCACCCACTTGCCCCCACGCACGTTATAGATGGCTTCCGCTGTTCCTTCCCCGCCATCCGCCATGGATGCAATTTTGATTTCGGTATCTTGAAATACATCGCGAATTCCGCGCGCGATGTTTTCCGCAACCTCCTGTGCGCTAAGCGAACCCTTGAACTTGTCAGGTGCAACGAGGAATTTCATCAAGGAGGGTTAAGACGTTGCAAAGTTAATTTGCGGCCGTGACGGCCGCCACTACAGCACTACCTCCGATTTAACGCCGCAACTTGCGCTCCAAAATTTCGCCCGCCAATCGCGGGTTGGCCTTTCCTTTTGACAGTTTCATTACTTGGCCCTTGAGAAAATTTAGCGATGCCGCATTGCCTGCTTGAAAATCCGCCGCTGGCTTAGGATTGGCTGCGATCACTTCTTCGCAAATTCTTTCAATCTCGTTCACGTCGCTTAGTTGCTCGATTCCTTTCTCTTGAACAATGGCGGCCGCGCTTTTGCCGCTGGCAAACATCTCGGCAAAAACGTCTTTGCCTTGCTTGCTGCTCACCTTTCCCGAGTCGATCAGCGTGACTAGTTCGTTCAAGGCTTGCGCTGGAATCGGACAATCACTAATTGATTTTTCTGCGGTTGAGAGCGCGCTTTGCAGATCGTTGAGAATCAAATTCGCGATCGCCTTCGGTTTCTTTGAATTGCGTGCCGCTTTTTCAAAATAAGTGGCCAACTCCAGGTCATCGGCAAGCACACCGGCATCGTAGGGAGTGATTTGGTATTGCTGAACGAAGCGGGCGCGCTTTTGTTTTGGCAGTTCGGGCAAGCGGGCGCGCACATCCGACATTAAGACCTCTGTTTTTACCGGCACCAGATCCGGATCAGGAAAATATCGATAATCATGTGCGCTTTCCTTACTCCGCATTAAAAAGGTCTCGCCCCTGGCATCGTCCCAGCCGCGCGTCTCTTGCTCTAGCTTTTCACCATGCTCCAGCGATGCGATTTGTCGCGCGATCTCGTAAGTTAAGGCGCGCCGCACTCCGCTGATCGAGTTCATATTTTTGATCTCGATCTTGGCCCCGAGGTCCATCTGCGTTTCCGGTCGCACCGAGACATTACAATCGCAACGCAGCTGGCCCTTCTCCATATCCGCATCGCTCACGCCGCCGTAGATCAGGATTTGCTTGAGAGAGGTCAAAAACGCGAAGGCCTCTTCCGGAGAAACGATTTCCGGCTGGGTTACGATTTCCATCAAGGGCGTGCCGGCGCGGTTGAAATCGATCCCGGTAGTGGTTTCAAAATGCGAACTCTTGGCTACGTCTTCTTCCAGATGAATGCGGACCAGATGCACTTCCTTGTCCGGCGTCGCGATATTCTTCTGAGCATCTTTCGGATAAGCCAGGTCGTGCAACGGCACCTTCCCGTTCGTGCACAAGGGCATGTCGTACTGCGAAATTTGATAATTCTTCGGCATGTCGGGGTAGAAATAGTTCTTACGGTCGAATTTTGAGATGTCGGCAATATCGCACTCCAACATAAGTCCCGTTAGGAGTGTAAAACGCAGGGCTTCCTCGTTCATAACTGGCAAGGCGCCGGGCAAACCGAGGCAGACAGGGCAGGTATGTGAATTCGGTTCAGCGCCAAACTCCACCGGACACGTGCAGAACATTTTCGATCGCGTCTTTAGCTGTGCGTGCACCTCAAGGCCAATCGTGGTCAAATACTTCATTTGTCGAGATTCCTCACGCAAAGTCCACAAAGGTGACAAAGTAAACTTAGCGGGTTCGTTAAGCCGTTCTGCAGAGAGCTTCTTTTTTTCGCAGCTCGTGAGCAAGGACAACCTCGTAAACGGTCTCGAAAAGCCCCGGCCTTAGTTTGGTATGCACGACAAACGCTGCATCCAGAATTTGTCGGGCAATTTCGTTTTCCGTCATACCTTTGTGTCCTTTGTGGACTTGGTGTGAGCTATTTTTTTTGCAGCGCATAATCCAGCGCTCGCTCCAGATCGAATTTTTTGATGCGTGCCTGCAGCGACGGATCGTTGAGAGCGTCGATCATACGCTGGTTTTTCATCAGCGCAAAAATCTGCCCGCTTGCGATAAGCTCCATTACCTGCCGATCGTTCCGTAGAGCTACTACCCTGGGATGCTCGCTGATTTCGCGGGCGCCGGGAAACGAAAGGAACCGTTGGGCGCACTCCGGATTTGAGGCTACCTCGCCGGCTTTCTCCAATCCGCGATACAACGTCGGAGGGAGCGGATCGACGGCGCGCACGGCCTCACCGACATGACCACTTTCCAGCGAGCTTTTCATATTCGCGAGCATGGTCATGAGCGGGTTGGGGAGAGATACCTGTGCGCCGGGGTCGACTGCTCCGTTTGGGAGTGCGGTGATGCCGGGCGGATTCGGCGCGTGCAATCGCGCCTGCGCGACCGAGCCAATCATTCGAATTCCGGCAAATGTCAGCCAGAGCGTGAATACTCCGAGGAGAATCCCGAGAAACGCACCAGCAATTCCCCAAATCAATCGGATGACCGGCGATGATTGTTGCGCGGTTTTTTTGAACAGAAAAGCACCGATGAAATTAATGGCGGCGAAAAGGATGAACGCCAAAATTGCGCCGCCGACGGCGGCAAGAATGGGGTCCGGCAGTTTGAGGTGCGGGCGCAGGAACGGGACGGTGGCGTTGGCTGCAAAAAACCCGCATGAATATGCGACAATGATCGCAATCACTCTTACGATTTGGCGGATGAGACCGAGCCGCCAACCATGAATCACTTCCAGTAGAAGGATGATGACGGCGAACGAGACGAAGGCAAGTTGCCAGTTCGAGGCAGAAGTGCCGGCCGATTGCGAATTCGTAAGGGCGGCGAGCGCAGGCGAAATTTGGATCCTGGCGTATTGAATCATTGGGCGGAGGCAGGTCCTGGACTCCCCGCGCCGATTCCCTCCGAGCACCGCGTGACGTTGAAATTCATCAGTGCGCTAGCTCCGCGATATCGCCCGTTGGCGTAATGCGTGATCGCAAAGCACTAATGCCGTCATTGCCTCCACCATCGGGACAGCCCGTGGCAGCACACACGGATCGTGGCGCCCGCGCGCGGTGAGCTTCGTCTTTTTGCCCGCTGACGTAACGCTGTCCTGCTCGAGTGCGATTGTGGCCGTCGGTTTAAAGGCAACGCGAAAGTAAATTTCCTCACCGTTGGAAATACCCCCCTGGATCCCGCCGGAAAAATTCGTGCGCGTCACAATGCGACCACTGCGTTTCTCGAACGCGTCGTTGTGTTCCGATCCGTGCATTCGAGTCGCGGCAAATCCGGAACCGATCTCGAAGCCTTTGGTAGCCGGCAAACTCAACATCGCCTTCGCGAGATCGGCTTCCAGTTTGTCGAAGACTGGCTCTCCCAGTCCGGCAGGAACATTTCGCGCGACACATTCAATTACGCCACCGAGCGAGTCACCATCAGCCCGTATTTTCTCGATTAGATCGACCATCATTTTCGTTGCCGCCTTATCGGGACAACGAACGATTGAGGCTTCAACCGCCGCGGCCTTAACTTTCGAGCGATCAATTTTGGCAATGATCTGGTGAACCTGGCTAACGAAAGCGACGATCTCGATTTTTGGAAAGAGCGTCGCCAGCACGTTGCGAGCAATCGCCGCGGCAGCGACGCGACCAATAGTTTCGCGGGCGCTGGCACGACCGCCACCCTGCCAGTTGCGGATTCCGTATTTGGCTTGGTAAGTGAAGTCCGCATGGGAAGGACGGAACGTTTCGCGCATCGTTTCATAGGCCTCCGGCCGCGCGTCTTCATTTCTAACAACAACTGTTATCGGGGTGCCGAGAGTTTTTCCTTCAAAAACGCCGGACAAAATTTCACATTTATCCGGTTCCTTTCGCTGGGTGGTGATTTTGCTTTGGCCGGGACGGCGGCGATCCAGTTCTTGTTGAATGTCATCAATCGACAAATCAATCCGCGGCGGACAACCGTCGACGACGACTCCGATCCCGCCGCCATGCGATTCACCGAAGGAGGTAACGCGAAAAAGCTGTCCAAAGCTGTTGCCCATGTGCGCGTAGTGTAGCACAGGCATCTCGCCCGCAGCATTCGAGACGCAAGGCGGGACGACTACCGGCCCCCACAGCCGAGACGGCCGAGCCAGTCAGATCGCCTCGAAAGCGAATTGGAGATCGTCAATTAAATCGCGCACACCTTCGACCCCGACGCTTAATCGCACGAGTGAATCGCTAATGCCGAGCTGTTTGCGCATTTCTTTCGGGACCGAAGCATGCGTCATGATCGCGGGATGATCGATCAGGCTTTCAACACCGCCCAGGCTTTCCGCGAGTGCAAACAGGTGCGTGTTCTCGAGAAATCGCCGCGTCCCTTCAAGGTCCGTTTTCAGAATAACTGTCACAATCCCGCCAAAAGCGCGCATTTGCTGGCGGGCAAGATCATGATGTCGATGCGTTTTGAGCCCGGGATAGTAGACTGATTTTACTTGCGGCTGTTCCTCAAGCCAGCGCGCGATCTCCAAAGCGTTGGAGCAATGCCGTTCCATCCGCAAAGCCAGCGTCTTTAACCCGCGCATCGCCAGAAAACTGTCGAATGGTCCGGCGATCGCGCCGACAGAATTTTGGAGAAATGCGATCTGGTCGGCCAGCTCCTTGTTTTCACCGACCACAATCACGCCGCCGACCATGTCGGAGTGTCCGTTGAGATATTTTGTTGCGGAATGGACCACCATGTCGAAGCCGGCTTCAATGGGCCGTTGAATCCACGGCGTGGCAAAAGTGTTATCGGAAACGCTGAGGATCTTTTTTTCCCGCGCGATTTTCGAAATCGCTTCGAGATCGATGATTTTCAAAAGCGGATTGCTCGGCGTTTCGATCCAAACCATGCGCGTGTTGCGTTTGATCGATTTCTTGAAGTTCGCCGAATCGGTTAGATCGACGAAGGTGAAATCCAGATTGGCAGAACGGCGTCGGACTTTTTCGAAAAGCCGGAACGTTCCCCCGTAGAGATCGTCGCTTGCAATTATATGCGAGCCGCTGTCAAGGGCATCGAGGGCGGTCGCCATCGCTGCCAGCCCGGAAGCAAAGGCCCAGCCGCGCGTCCCGCTTTCCAAATCGGCGATGCATTTTTCGTAAGCCAGCCGAGTCGGATTAATTGAGCGCGCGTAATCGTAACCTTTGTGTTTACCCGGACTTTCCTGGACATAGGTCGAAGTCGCGTAAATCGGCGTCATAATCGCGCCGGTCGACGGGTCCGGTTCCTGGCCAGCATGGATGGCACGGGTAGCAAAGTCGTAGCTTTTCATGGGGAAAAGTGATCCGCAAATTACGCAGATTCGGCAGATAAGGAAGTGAATTAGCGTATTTGGTCATCCCGAGCGCTGGCCGAGGAATCCCGTTGAAGTTACCTTAAAGACTCCGCAACGGGATCTTCTGTGGCGGCGGTCTATGACCGCCGAAATTCGACGCATACGACGGCCATAGACCGCCGCTACAAGACAGCTCGGGACGCACAATCCCGACTTAACTAAACTCGCGTTCGACCGGTGATTTCGGCATGTGTCGGCGGAGATAAGAAAGCAGATCGCTACGGGTGATGAGGCCAAGAAATTTGTCGCCGTCCCTGACAATGGCGACGCGGCCTCGATCAAATACCCCGAAGAGATCATCAATTTTTGCGGATGACGGCATGGTTTCCAGTTGATCGGTCATGGCCTGACTCACTTGATAATTAAAATGTGAAGCGTCGCGGTGGACCTTCACCAAAATATCGGATTCATCGATGATGCCGACGACGCGACCACTGTCATCGACTACCGGCAACTGCGAGACGTCGGCCTGGCGCATCCGTTTGAAAGCGGTCAGCAATGTGTCAGTCGGGCCGGCCGTGATCACTTCGCCAGCTTCATAACGATGCAGGATCAAATCGCTCAGATCGCCGTGCACAGGACGAATGGTGAAGCCCTGCTCGGCCATCCAGGCGTCGTTAAACATTTTCGAGAGATATTTGTTACCGCTGTCGCAAACAAAAGTGACGACGCGTTTGGGTTTGGTTTGCTGCCGGCAGTAGCGCAGCGCTCCCGCCAGCAACGTGCCGGTGGATGAACCGCCCAGGATACCTTCCTTGCGCAAGAGTTCGCGCGCGGTCACGAAGCTGTCGGAGTCGTCAATTTCGAAGGCCTCGGTCACGAACGACA
>DATELT010000054.1:0-2821 GCA_035276245.1 Chthoniobacterales bacterium | reverse complement strand
TCGCTGTTTGTTGTTCTTCTCGCCGGCACCGGATTTGATCAACTGTTGCGAGGCAAAACAGTCGGGAAGCCATTCGTGACCGCAGTTTTCGTTGGCGCGGTAGCGTTGGGCTTGGTGGCATGGTGGGCCGGAAGCACCGCGTCCTGGCCCGCGCTGATGCACGCGGCTCGGCTCAGTGGGCAATCCTACCTGTTTCCGCAACTCTACTCGCAAACGGAATTTATCGCTCGCTCGCAACAACGTGCCGCGACATCGTTGGGAATTGCAGCGGCAGTTTGCGTCTTACTCGGGGGCATTCTCCTGGTTGCTCGTTATAAGTCGCGTGCGCTTTTCGGTGTCATCCCACTTGCGGTTGCAGAAATGCTGGTCTTTGCCAGCAATTCCCGCCCGACCTCGGACAGCTCAATGATTGTAAATGCGGACGAAACAAAGTTCCTCGCTGAACATCCCGGCGATTATCGCATTATGAACGTCAACAACCCGAACACCGCCATGGTCATCGGGGCGCAAGACTTGTGGGGTTACGACGCGACCGTGATGCGGCGCTACGCCGAGTTCATGACATGGACACAAGGTGGCGATCCTAACGAAGCCATGTCGTATGTGAAGCTTGTTCAGTTCGATCCGCTTTTCGCGATGTTGCGTGAGCGCTACGTCTTCGGGCAGCAGAGTGGTAAGTTTGAAATGGAAGAAGCGCCGGTGGTAATGCCGCACTTGCAACTAATTTCGAATTACCGCGTCCTGCAAAATCGAGACGCGATTTTCGACGCGATGCGCTCTGAGACGTTCGATCCAACACGCGAGGTGATTCTGGAATCGGAGCCGAAGCCAAAGCCTGTGCAAAGCAACAACAATGGCACCGCCCGAATCATCGCGATTACTAGCGACTCGCTCACGATAGAAGCAGACATCGAACAGCCTTCGATTCTATTAATCACCGACGCATATTCCGTATCGTGGCGAACCATTTCTTTGCCTGGCAGCACACAAGCACGTTACGACCTACTGCCCGCAAATTACGTTCTCCGCGCCGTCCCGCTGGCGGCCGGTCATCACCTCTTGCGGGTCGAGTACCGGCCAGTCGCGTTCGTCATTGGAAAATGGATCTCGCTTATTTGCGCGGTCGCTTACCTTACGGCCCTGGTGTGGTGTAAACGAGCGAACATCTCGTTGTGATCACCGAGGCTGCGCTTCAATAGCCTGCAGTATTTCGCGAGCTGACGGTTCGTTAGGCACAAGTTGCAGCACCCTTCGCAAATGGGGAATCGCTTCCTCGATCCTTCCCAGTCGCGACAGGAGAATTCCCAGGTTCCGGTGGATTGCCGGATTTCCTGGCTGGATGGCGAGCGCCTTTTCGTACTGCTCGATCGCTTCGGTGAAGCGAGAATTCACCTCTTTTGTGTCCGCTTGGGCAGTGGCCACGTCGCCCTGCTCTGAAGCTGCTCGTGCTAAATCGCTGAAACTATTTCCAGTCAGGGCCAACGCGTTCCCAAGATTAACCCGAATCGTCGCGGTGCTAGCACTTTGTGCCGTCGAAGGCCTCTCCTCATTTAGCTGCAAACCTTTGCGATACTGCGCAATTCCCTCCTCGAACCGCTGGAGCCGGCAATAGACCAGGCCAAGTAAGTTATAGTTGTCGGCCAGCTCAGGCTTCAATTGCACGGCCCGTTCGAAATGAGGCGCTGCTTCCGCAAATTTCTCCTGGTTAAAAAGAAGTTGTCCGACCCGGTTGTGACCTTGCCAGGTATTTGGATTTTTCGAAAAATTGTCCTGCCAAAGCGTTTGCTCGTCACGATAAACTCCGGCGCGCGCCCAAGTGTAGCTACCCATCAGACCAATCAGAATGAGAATGATGGTTGCCGTGGCAACTCGTATCTCACGTCGGCCAGTCGACCAGAGGCGTGCCACTCCGGCGCTAAACAGCGCAATCAGGGAAATGTCGGCAAAGTATTGCAGATGATCTGCCACCAGAGATCCGCTGCGTACGTATAACATCCGCACAAATCCAATCACCGGCAGGAGCGCGACGATGAAGTAGGCGAAGGCAAAGAGAAGGCCGCGAGAGCGTCGCCGCCACAGGAGCAGCAGCGCGCCAATAATAGCAATCAAAGGCAGCCATTCCGTGAGTGCAGGCGGATCGAATCGCCATTGCGGATAAACCGCCATCAACCGAACCGGCGCGAACACTTGTTTGGCATACCACCAGATTGCCATTCCGGCGTTGGTTAAACGCCTCGTGAACGGGCCAAGAATAATTTCTTCTTCGCCCATGCCGCGATTTTGAAACCAGATCGTGATCAAGCCGAAGACGAGGGCGATCAAAAAGAATGGCACCGTTCGGACGATCTCGCGTTGAAACCGCAACGGATTACCTTTGCCCTGGCGTTTCGAATCCACAGGTGAATTTCGCCACCACGCGCAAAGCAACAGCGCCACCGGCAGAAATACGACTTGGGTTTTGCAAAGAAGGGCCAGCAAGAACGCGACGAGGGACGCGCAGTAGGCAACCGAGCGATTCAGAATTCGTTGGTCTTCGATTTCAAGGAAAAGGAGAGCTGAAATTAGAAAAAAGAACATTGAGAGCATGTTTTTTAGCTCCGAAATCCAAGCCACCGATTCGGCATGGATTGGGTGGATGGCGAAGATGACCCCTGCCAAAAACGCGCCGGGGATTTGCAGCCGTCGCAAAACCCGCCAGAGAAGAAGCGCATTCGCCGCTTGCAGCAAAATATTCAGCGCGTGATAACCGGTCGCGTTGTTGTCAAACAAATGATGTTCGATCCAGAAAACGGTGTTGGTAATGGGGAAATAATCTGCGATT
>DATELT010000053.1:0-2015 GCA_035276245.1 Chthoniobacterales bacterium | reverse complement strand
TGACGCTGTCCTTTCCTGAGCATTACAAGCAGGAAAGGTTTGAAAAGATCTAACGTTTGACGAGAACTAAAGGATATGTTGGAATCTTCATGCTAGTCCTCCCGCTGTTTTGCGGCAGGAGTATCAGCGGTGCAGACGTTTCGAGTCGTTCGCTGTGCGCCGTGTTCTCACTTAATCTAAAGCGATCGCAATAAACCGAGGTCGTACAAAATAGCCGGATAAATTTCCGCGGGTTCAAAATTGCCACGCAGCATAACCTCTCGGGTTCGATTCCTGAACAGTGCACCATAGTAAAAGCCGCCCGTTCCAAATTTCATGACGGATTCATGACAGAGACCCACCACTTCGCGAATCAGCGCCGCTTTCTGGATGAGCTGCGTGGCTTTGCGGCGCGCGCAATTCTTTTTGCACGTTCCGCCGGATGCGAGGGGACGACCAGAACCGACCGCGGCGCGTAACGCACGATCTGTTCGGCAACGCTGCCCATGAGCAGACGCTCGAAACCGGTCCGGCCGTGGGTCGCAGTGATGATAAGATCGATATTCTTAGTCTCAGTGAGGAGGCAGATTTCCGATACCGGTGGCCCGACCTGAATGATGGTTTCGAACCTGACACCGCCAAATTTTGCCTGGCGCACAAACGATCGCATTTGTTCTTGCGCGCCTTCTTTCGCAGCATCAATCAAAGTCGTTAGGTCATACATCCAATAGCCCTCCGAGGCGAGCGGGAGACCGAGATCCACCGCGTGCATGACGACGATCCCGGCGGCGACGCGATCAGCAAAAGCGATCGCTTCTTTCAGCGCTTCCAAGGAGGAGGGCGAGAAATCGACCGGCACAAGGATCCTGTCGATCTTCGTCGCTCCTTTGCGATAAACGAACACCGGGCAGGGCGAATGTTGGACCACTCGCTCGGCGGTGCTGCCGAGGAAAACACGCTTCAATCCGGTCCGGCCATGTGTTGGCGTAACAATGAGATCAGCAGCAATCTCACGAGCCACCCAGCAAATTTCATCGAACACCGGAGCGCCATCGCGTAAATAAGAATTCTTCGGGGAAATTCCGAATCGCGCCGCTAACTCCTTCAAATCCTCCCGGCGTTTCGCTTTCACCTGGGCAGCGATTGTCGGCGCCAAGACAGGAACGGCTGTCGGGACTGCTGCGGGAATGGGTGCGAATCCCGCGGGATAGGAGGAGTCGTAAACGTGGACAAGGTGAATAGTTGCGCCAAAGCGTTCGGCCAGATTCGTGCCGGCGCCAATGGCTTGGATGGATATCTGCGAGAAATCGATCGGCACGAGAATGTTTCTGATGCGCGGCTTTTTCATGAATAAATATTGCAGCCTAATCGCGGCGCGGACTTGGCGCTACTTGTAGAATCGCGCCAGAATCGTTTTGGATTGCCGGATCGCAGATGCGCACTTATCATCACGTCACCTCAGTTATACCAACAGAAAGGGAGGCTAACATGTTGTTTCGAGGCGGTTTCACATACACCAACTTTCTGGCCGACGTCTTTTCGGTATTCATCTTCGTTCTGTGGTTCTGGTTGCTTATCACGGTCTTCGGCGACCTGTTCCGCCGACGAGACGTCTCGGGCTTGGGCAAAGCGCTTTGGGTGATAGTGCTGATCGTATTCCCCTATTTGGGCGTGTTCATCTACCTGATCTCACAAAGCCGTGGGATGGCAGAACGGCATAACCAGCGGGTCGAGCAAGCTCGCGGCGAACTGCGCCAAATCGTCGGATTCAGCGTTGCCGACGAGATCGAGAAGCTCGAACGGCTGAAGAATTCGGGCGCTATCTCCAGTGAGGAATACGCAAACCTACGCGCGCGGGCGATACAATAGCGCAGGTCGCGCGGATCGGCGAGGCGGCCGGCGAGTCTTGGACGTATGTTACTATTAACCGAGGCATCGAACATGAGGTTTGCGATGAAACACCGCTGGTTGGCTGATCGCTAACGAGACAGAGAAAGCCACGGCACGGTGTCGTGGCAAACACGCTGGGCGTGCAA
>DATELT010000052.1:0-3032 GCA_035276245.1 Chthoniobacterales bacterium | reverse complement strand
GAATCCCGGGGATTTGAACAACTGCCGGAAAGCAAAGCGGACGTCATTCATCCGAAGACTTATTCGGTGCGCAATGCTTGCACCGGATTAATTTTCAACGCGCGGCGCGCTGGAAAATAGCAGGCCGCAAAAGCAGCCAGTGCAAGCAGCGAGGTCACGCCGAGGAAAATGAACGGGTCGCTCGGATTGACTCCGTAAAGCAAAGATCCCGCCATCCGGGTTGTCCCAAATGCGGCAAACAACCCAAACCCCAGACCGATCGCGGCGAGTGACATTCCCTGGCGCAGCACCAGTTGGATGACCTGGCTCGTTTGTGCGCCGAGCGCCATCCGAATTCCCAGTTCACGGGTGCGCTGACCCACGGAGTACGCCATCACTCCGTACACGCCCATTGACGCAAGAATGAATGCGAGCAGGCCAAGGCTCCCCAGCAACATGGCACCCATCCACGACGGCCAAAGTGCGATCGCCATGTGCTGCTGAATTGTCTTCTCATATGTGATTGGAATATGAACATCAACGGAGCGAACAATCCGGCGAATTTCACTGAGCATCATTCCTGGTGCGCCCGTCGTATGCGCGAAGAGAGTGATGCCGGTATCAGTGACTTCCTTTAGGGGCCAATAAACCATCGGCGTAGGAATTTCGCCGAGCGTGACTCCCTTGGAGTTGCGTGCGATTCCAATGACTTCGATCGGGTCCTTGCTGATCATGAACCTGAAGCGGCGGCCCAAAGCATCTTCGTTTGGCCAAAATTCGCTCGCCATCGTTTCGTCAATGATCGCGACCGGCGCGGCGTTCTTCTCTGCGTCTTGCGCGGTAAAATTACGGCCGCGGAGAAGTTGAATGCCCATTGTCTGGAAATAACCAGGAGTGATCGGACTGTAATTGGCGAATCGGCGATTGTGTTCGTCGTTGGGATCGCGGCCGTCGATCACGATAGTTCGCCCTTCTCCGCCAAAGAGTGGGATCCAGTTGTTCACATCTGCTCCGGCAATGCGTGGATCATGCCTGATTTGATCAGCGATGGCGCGCACGACCTGAAGAGCGCGGTCGCTGTCATAGCCAGCAAGCACTGGATTGATGGTGACAATATCGAGGTTGTCCGTCCGGAACCCGGGATCGATCGCTTGCGCCTTATAAAACGATTTCAGAAACAACCCGGAGGCAATCAGAAGAAGGAGCGAGACGGCGATCTGCGCGACCACAAGCAAACTGCGCAGGTTAAGCCGCGTGACTGCGCCGCCGCCGGTGGAAACGCGTTCGCGCAATCCCTGAATGAGATCCCAACGCGCCATTTGCAAGGCGGGCGCCAATCCGAATACCATGCCACTCGAAACCGCGACAGCGAACGAAAAAGCCAGGACTCGCCAATCCGGTCGCGGATTCAACGAAATTGGAAATGGAGTTGGCGGAAGCAGCGCGACCAGAACATCGCCCAGACAATAGGCGAGAATTACGCCACCGGCGCCGCCGATTACGCCAAGCAGAATGCTTTCGGTTAGCAACTGTCGCACGATCCGTCCGCGTCCGGCTCCGAGCGCCAAACGAATCGCCATCTCGCCTTGGCGAGCAGTCGATCGCGCCAGGAGCAAGTTAGCGACGTTAGCGCAAGCAATTAGAAGAATGCTGACCGACGCGGCGAGCAGGAGAAGCGATACGTTGCGCGCAAGATCTTCATTGTTTGGACCTCCGAGCCCCTGTGATTTGGCTGCCTCGAGCGACATCAGTGCGATCGAGCGCTCTTTGTTTACGTCTGGATAAGCTTGCTCGAGCTGTTTCGCGATCGTGCGCATTTGCGCTTGCGCTTCGGACATTGTCACTCCGGGCTTCAGCCGCGCCACAATGTTTAGCAAGAGCGCTCGGCGCAGCTCGAACCACATGTCGCCGCCGGGCCGAATCCATTGATGCATCGACATTGGCACGTAAACATCGGAGTCAAAGCCAACATCAACTCCGGTAAAAGCTGCGGGTGCCACGCCGATGACAGTGAAAGAATGCCCGTTTAAGGTGACCTGACTGCCGACAATTGTCGGATCGGCTCCCAGTTTTTTCCAGAACTTGTGACCGAGGACGACAACCGGATGGCCATTAGGCGTTGAATCCTCTTCCGGCAAAAACGTACGCCCGAGCGACGGTTTGACCTGAAGCAGGTCGAAATAATTTCCGGTCACGAGCAAACCGCCAACATTCAGAGTGTCGCTGCCGCGGGTCATCCCCACTCCCGCAAACGTGTAGGCCGCCATAGAAGTAAAGGCGGTGTTCTGCTTCTCATAATCCTGGAAGTTCAGATACGAGGTCGATTGGTTGCCCTTGATGTGATTGTCGGTCGTAAAGACTTTCACCACTTCTGCAGAATGGCCGACAGGCAACGGGCGAAGCAGCAGGGCGTTGATGATTCCAAAAACAGTCGTGTTCGCGCCAATTCCGAGAACAAGGGCAAGAAAAGCGACGATCGAAAAAGCCGGATACTTGAAAAGCATCCGAATAGCAAAACGCAGATCACTGATCATAGAGCTACTCCGTCCGCAGCGCTTCGACTGGGTTAACCAATGTGGCGCGATAGGCGGGAAAGAAACAGGCCAGCAACGCGGCCAGTCCAAGAACCGTTAGGGTCGCGCTAAGCAAAACGGGATTATATTCCGATGTTTGATATAACTGTGAATGGATCAGTCGACCGACCGCGAGTGCAGCGGCCACCCCGATGGCAAGTCCAAACACGACCGGCTTCATTCCTTGCCGCACGATCAGCCGCAAAATATCCCGCGTTTGCGCGCCTAGGGCCATGCGCACTCCAATTTCGCCGGTGCGTTGCGCGACGGTATAAGCGACCGCGCCGTAAATACCCACGGTGGCGAGAAGCAGCGCTACGCCAGCAAAGACACCGAGTAGCACCATCATCAACTTCGCCTGGCCGAGGGCCTGAGCCATGATCGCGCTAAAGGGTTGCGGCAGAATGAGCGCGAGCCCCGGATCTATTCCGCGCAGAGCGGTCTGGACAGATCGCGTGATCGTTTCAGGCGGCAGTGGAC
>DATELT010000051.1:0-4526 GCA_035276245.1 Chthoniobacterales bacterium | reverse complement strand
GATTCTTGCTTCCTCAATGCGTTGCACACAAAATGTGCACTTCTCCATCACCCCGCGCATCCGCACGGTGACATTAGGATTTTTGGAAAGCTTAATGGTGTCGGGCGCGCCCTTCTCGGTCAGCGGCGCAAAGTATTCTTTGTAGATATTGAGCGCGCCCGCGATCTTCTTTTTACCGACGGGACGCTGATTGTAATCAAAGAAGTTAAAACGCCGGACTTTGAATGGGCAATTATTCGCACAATAACGAGTACCCACGCAGCGGTTGTACGCCATAACGTTCAGCCCCTCCTCGCTGTGGATAGTCGCGTTTACCGGACACACCGTTTCACAGGGCGCGTTCTCGCAGTGCTGACACATCATGGGTTGGTGCACCACCTCGGGATCTTCCGGCAGCTCTCCTTTATCCTGATCGAAACCATGCTCGCTAGCGAAATAGCGATCAATCCGCAGCCAATGCATGGCCCGGCCGTGAGAAACCTGCAGTTTGCCCACGACCGGTACGTTGTTTTCGCTCTGGCAGGCGATGACGCACGCACTGCAGCCGGTACAAACATTTAAATCGACCGTCATGCCCCATTGCTGGGCCCCCGTCAACGTCGGATGAGTATAGAGACTCGGTAATTTCGGCGGCAGCTCGTCGTCACCCGCGATTCTTTTCACGAATTGCGGGTCTTCGCGGAAATGCTCCAGCGTGGCTTCACGCACCAGCCCGCGGCCTTCAATACTGAAATGATCCTGCGTAATCGAAAACGGATATGTCCTGCCAACTTTCTTGACCGTGACACTGCCGACCGCTTTGCCGTCGGCCACGATGTAATGGGGATTATTCGGTGTGCGCAGCAAATACCCGTTGAAGCCGCTGCTCTCGCCCACGTTGTTGAAGCTATAGCGACCGTAACCGAGCGGGATGGTGATCGAATTGTCTGCGTGACCCGGAGCAACCAGCACGGCGATCTCCAGCTCGCGCACCGCCGCCGGCGGCGTCGGTGGTACCGATTGGCCTTCGGCCGGCGACGAATTGGTTGGCGAAGCGTCGCTCACTGCGATGCGGATCAGATCGCCGGTCTCAACGCCGAGCGTCTTGGCGTAACGCGGACTGATCAACGCCGCATTATCCCAGGTCAGCTTCGTGATCGGATCCGGCATTTCCTGCAACCACGAGTTGTTTATGTAGCGGCCGTCGTCGATCGAATAATCGCGCACCAGCACTATCTCGGGCGATTCCGGCGTTGGCGGTGGAGTTGGTCCGCTCCAAAGGTTGTGCGCAATTCCACCGGCGGTATTACCATTGAAAGCGGGCGGGTGGTCGCGCAAAACAATGTGAGAAGCGAAACCGTCGTGCAAAAACTTCGCCCACGCCGTCGCCAGATCGCCGATCGGATTAGTCAGGCGAAACGTTTCCTGTACCATTTCGGGCCCGTCGACTTTGGGCTTGCCCATCACCGCGTTGAGCAAATCGAGTTCCGAGAACCCGCCGAAGAGCGGTAAAATCATCGGCTGGATCGACAGGTAATGCCCTTCCGAGCTGAGCGCGTCGCTCCACGATTCAAGGAAATGCGATGCTGGTAGATTCCATCGACTCAGCGCGGAAGTCTCATCTTCGTAATAACCGAGCCGGATTACGTCGGGCACCTTTTTCTGAAGGTCGGGCCAATCGATCCAGGTCTTGCTTGACGGATCGAATGCAAGTGCGCGCGGCGCGTTGAACACCGGGTTGGCGCCGAGAATAAAAAGTTGCTTGATCCGGCCAGCAGCCATGTCGCCGGCAAGTTGGAGAATGCTATTGTCGCGCTGATTCCGGTGCAGCTCGCGTAACAAAACCGTGCGGCCGACGTTCTTCAGGGCAGAATTAATTCCATAAACCAGCAACTGCACGACCACGGGCTGTTGTGACCCGGCCAGAACCAAGCCCGCTCCGGATTTCGACACCAAATCGTTGACCGCTTCCTCCACCCAGCGTTCGTCGAATTGCGCTGTGCCGGCTGGGACTTGCAGGGTGGCGAGAATTGATCCCAACCCAGCGTCTTTCGTCGCCGTCGCGACCTTCATCGCGATCGCATGCGCAATCAGCGGAATTTGGCTGGCCGGTAAACGCATTCTGTGGTCGGCCATCGCACCAGTCAGCGTGTAGTGGTTCTCGACGACATAGAGCCGGTTCATCGAGTCTTTCGGCGCACTGATGCGACGTCGGGAAGCGAACGCTCGCGACGATGCGATGTCGCCGTCGCCGCAATCGAGGAAATCGTTGTCGAGCGCCAGGATTACGTCGGCCCGTTCAATTCGCGGAACGAGGCGCAAATTGTCGCCGAAACTGATCTGGGTGGCGAAATTTTGCGCTTCACTTCGCAACGGATCGTAAACGCACCAGCGCACGCGCGGGAACATTTTTTCCAGCTCACCGCGGATTCTTTCGCGGGTGGGCGAATGGGTTTCTTCGACTAGGAACGCCAGTTCTCCGCCATCGCCAATTTTCCCGCGCAAACCGTTCAGATATTTTTCAAAATCGGCGACGCTTTTGGTTTGGCCATTTTCGGCGATCCGTTTTGCGCGCAGTGGATTGTAAAGCTCGTTAATCTCAGCCTGGACAAAAACATCGCTCGCGCCGTTGCTCATCGGATGCAGCGGATTGCCGTCAAGTTTGATCGGACGTCCATCGACGGTCGTGACCAGGAGCGGGATGGCGCCGGTTCGCCGCGGCATCGCCGTGCTGTAGTAGAGGAATTTTCCCGGAATGGTCCATTCCACCGTTTTTGTGAACGGAACAAGGTGAAGTTCCGGGCGGCGACAACTGCTGACACCAAATCCGGCGAGCGCAACGGACGCGCCCATGAGCTTTAAGAAGCTTCGACGACTCCATTCATCTCCATTTAGTTGCGCGGCGCTGGAAGGAAATTCGCGCTCCAGCCACTCCCGGAATTCCGGCGTATCGGCCAATTCATCCGTGCTCCGCCAATAGCGTCGCCCCGATGTCGGCTCCGGCGGATGTTGAAACACGCGCTTCACGGCTTTCGCCTCGTTAGATCGTTATTCCTCATCGATGGCACACCTGACAATTCTCCGATGCCTGAATGTTCCAGCGTTCCTTCAAGGTTTGGCCGATCTGCTGTTGCGTCAGGTGCGTTTTCTTCGACCAGTCTTCGGTCACGCCTTTCGGTTTTCCGTACTTGGCCACAAACTCGGCTGGGTTCACATCCTCCGGTTTCCAATCGAGATTGGTGATCTGATCTTGCGGTCGCAGGAAGTTTTCCGGATTACGATGGCACTCCAAGCACCACTTCATGCTCATCGGCTTCGCATCGGAGACCACGGACATGTGATTGATCTGGCCGTGACAACTCACGCAACTAATCCCGCGGTTTACATGCGCGGCGTGATTGTAAAAAACATAGTCCGGGAGACGATGAATCCAAACCCATTGCACCGGCTCTCCTGTTTTCCAACTAGTCCGTACAGGCTCAAGTTTTGGATTATCTTTTTGCACCTGCTGATGACAAGCCATGCACGTCTGGGTATTGGGCACATTCGAGTGCGCCCCTACTTCGACGAAACTGTGGCAATAACGGCAGTCCATTCCCAGTTGGGTCACGTGAATGTCATGCGGGAACGGCACTGGCTGGATTGGCTCATAGCCGACCTTGGTATATTTCGGCGTCACGTAATACCAAGTGGCGGCGGTCAGACCGCACACGATCACAAAGCTGCAAATCGCCAGTTTGAGCGGCAACCAGTTTGACCAGCGCGGGAAAAAGTTCGCCATAAATCAACTGTTCCGCTTCCGCCAAATTTTTCCCTTTATTGAATTGGCGAAAACTGGTGTCGGTTTCAGATCAGCAAAGGGTTAAGGTTGCACACTGCCCAGACAGTGTGCGCTGATTCTATAAACACGCCACTGCTTGGCAAAAAAAATTTTCATTCCAGCCAGACTGGCAATTTCCGACCCGGATTGGCATTTTCGCGTGGAATGACGGAAACAGTCCGATGATGCGAGTTGTCGCTGCTATTTTGCTGCTCATGGGCAGCGTCGCCTCCGCCGCGGAAACGACCGATACCATTTTCATTAACGGTAACGTTTACACCGTTAACGAAAAACAGCCGCACGCCGAAGCAATCGCGGTTAATCGTGGTCACATTATTTTTGTTGGCTCGAATGACCAGGCGAAAAAATTTCAAACCAAGAAAGTTGTCGATCTTGCCGGCAAAACGGTGGTGCCCGGCCTCACAGATTCGCATTGCCACATTTTCGGAATCGGCGAGCGCGAGATGAGATTGAATCTCGAGGGCACAAATACGCTCGAAGATTTCCTCGCTAAGATTAAAGAGCGTGTCGCCAAAGCTAAGCCCGGCGAGTGGATCACCGGCCGCGGTTGGATCGAGACTTTTTGGAAACCGCCGCACTTTCCCACTCGGGTTGATCTCGACAAGGTCGCGCCCAATAATCCGGCCTTTTTGACGCGGGCTGATGGTCACGCCGCGGTGGCAAATTCGGCCGCGCTCAAAACTGCAAACATCGACCAGCACACGCC
>DATELT010000050.1:0-2655 GCA_035276245.1 Chthoniobacterales bacterium | reverse complement strand
GTGACTGCCCAGCGCCTGCATTGCGGCGTCGTTAATGACTCGAACAGGCTTTTTGAGCGCGCGGCCGAAATTAAATCCGATCCATCCTTTACTGAGATGTTTCGGTTCTTTCACGATTTTGCCATCGCGAACAACCGACGGAAAACCGATGGAAATGGCGGCAAATTTAAGGTCTGCCACGGTCTCGTGAAATTTCTTCGCGAAATCGTGCGGTGTCATGTTCGGGCCGGAATCGAATTTCAATTTGTCCCGGTAGGACGTCATCAGTTTGACGTGAGTGCCGCCAATATCGAGGACGAGAACGTTCCGTTTCATCGCACCCTTCCAACAGGGCGTCACTCGCCGCTTCGACCGAGAAGACGTTTGAAGAAGCCACCGCGCCCCGTTTTTTTGGAAGCAGCCGGAGGCCAGCATTCAACGATATCGAGTTCGACGAAACGGAACAGCGTCAGGCGCGCGAACCTTAAATCCAGCCGCAGATTCCGTGCGATCTGGGCAATAGAACGAGCGCCATTGAATTGCGAGGCAAACTGGGCTTCAGCCACGGTGAGCCGCAATTTTTGCACGCGTTCAAAACCGTCCCGGGTATAGGCAGGAATCGATTCCGGATCGTAATTGGTTTTTTCGGCAACGTCCTGGGCCTGGACGAACCGGAGTGTGCTCAACATCCAATGCTCGATATCGTCATCGGCCGGGATGTCATTGGTAAAATCTGGCAACTCCGTGGTTTGCTCGAATACGAAACGGACCTGCGGGGCGCTCCATTGTTGGGCGAAAAGCTTTTGGCCATAGTGCTGAACCAATTGCAGGGCTGGATGGCGCAGGATCAAATCTTCTCGTGCCAGAGTGATGAATAGCGGGCAGCCGGTTTGCGATTGTGTTTCCCGCGCCTCCCTTACCCGCTCCGAATCAATATTCACCAGAGTGACCGGCGCTTCAGCGCAGTAAGCTTCGCCGTCGCGGGTCGTGACCATCACCACTTTTCCTTCTCGAGCATACAAATCGACATTGTCTCTGGCGCCAGCAGAACGCAGCGTGCCGGTCAAGTTTTCCTGACCAATCACCCGCAGCGCGCGGCTGAAGGAGAAGAATGCGGTCTCGCCGGAGAAATAGATATTTCCACTCAACCCCGACTCGAAAAGCGCGGGTTCAGGCTGCGGGGCGAATTCCGGATTGGCAAAGTTGTTTTGATCGTTTGCTTGCAACGAAACAGGCTTCGGTTCCTTCCACAGTGGCGAAGACTGAACGGCTGGCGCCTCCTCATGGTTCGGCGCCACCTCACTGGTAAATTCCGAGTGCACCGCGGGCTCGGCGCTTTCTTCTCCCGGGACTTTCGACAAGTTTTCCTCCACTGCTTTCAAGAGACTATCAGTTGTAAACGGTTTGTTCAGGATTCCCAACACATTCTCGGACCGGTCCTGTACATTTTCCAGATCCGTGCCGAAGCCAGACATAAAAACGACCGGAACATCTGCCGTCGACTCGTCCGCGCTCAACCGCTTACTCAATTCATCACCGCGCAGGTCGGGCAGCAGATAGTCCAGCAGGATTAAATCCGGCTTTTGTTGGCGACTCGCTTGCAAGGCCTCCTGCGCAGTTCCGGCGGTGACCACGTCGTATTCCGCTTCCGCGAGAACTTCCTGTACGAATTTCAGCATCGTCAGGCTGTCGTCGATTACTAGAACGCGCTGACGTCTCGCCACTTCCTCGCCCAGCCGCAAGAGCCTCTGCGCAAGATCCAGGAAATCTGAGTCGGCAAAGGGCTTCTCTAACAAATGAACGTCATCCACTCCTGCGGACATGGCGTTTGCCGAGGCCAAGACAATTGCTTGGGCCTTTGGATGACGGGCTCGCAAGTCACGCACAACATCCGGCTCCGAAGTGGCATCAAGGTCGAGGACAAACAGGGCCACGGGATCCTCGGCCGCGATCCGGTCAGCCTCGTCCACGTCGCGGGCCACGCCCACGACCGCCTCCGGAGCGATTTTGTGCAGGGCGGACAAAATCGAGGAAAGTAACCTTTCGTCCGATTCTAAAACTAGAAAACGCTCTTCACTATTACGCTTTCGGGCGGGAGATTTCTTCACGGGGCCAAAAAGGCGCGGCCGCTGCCAGCCGACGGACCACGCGCCTCCTCTAACAATTTATGCTTCTCGACAAATGAAAAGCATTTTCTCGCTCCATCCTAGGCGAGACGATCCACGGAGTAGCGCAGGGCCAGCTCGCGTCGACTGGTTTTTCCCCGTTCATCGACTGGAATCGCTTCGACGAAATAAATGCGACGCGGCACCTGCCAACTGGTCAGCCGAGAGCGACAGTGAGCCAATAATTCTCCCTCGGTCAGTCCTTTCGCGACCACGCAGGCTGCAACTTCCTGATTCCGGCGCTCCGATTCGCGGCCAAAAACGATCGCTTCCCGCACTCCCTTGCGACGCAAGATTTCCGCCTCGACCTCCGCAGGATGCACTTTTTTGCCGGCAACATTAATTAAGTCGGAGCTGCGTCCGACAATCCGATAACCATCCGCTGTTTTTTCCAACAAATCATCTGGGACGAAGATGCTGTGCGCCAGTTTGTCTTCGTCCATGGGAAAATAACCATCCGCCACCGCCCGACTTCGAACGCGGATAAGCGAATTCGATACCTCGGGATCGA
>DATELT010000049.1:0-12263 GCA_035276245.1 Chthoniobacterales bacterium | reverse complement strand
CAGTTACCGCCGTTCAAATTGTCGTAGAAAAAATTCATTGAGACATCCGCGCGACCTGATTGAAACACTGTCAGCGCGAAGGCACAGACTGAGGCAAATATTAGGAAACGCTTCATAAAGTTATTCACTGTAACGGCGTTTTAGACTTCGACACCCATTGGTTTATTCACTGGGATTCGGATGCACCTGAGTGATTGCGCGGATTGCTCAAAGAGGGTTTGTTTCTGACTGGCGTTACTGCACTAAGACAGCGACTGGGAGCCGTCGCTCAATAACAGTTGTCAGTCTCGAGACAGCCGCTTCCTGGGGCTTGAGCTACCAGCCGCAATTACTGCGGGCGCACTACCACAAAGGAGCGCACCCGGTGCCGGCACATGGAAAATATGTGAGTACTGTACGGATCCAAACTGGAAATCACCTTGTGAAATTCGTTCACCGAATTGACCGGTTGCTGATCGATTTCTTCAATCACATCGCCGCGCTGTAATTCGGGCAAGTCCGTCTGGTCCACCACAACTCCGCGAACGCCCGGCGGCAAATCCAGACGTTTCGCGACCTCGGGGGTTAATTCGGTCACCCGAATCGAACTCAACGAGTTGTCAGCATTCTCGTCATTATCCGGAGTGTTACCCGGCGCATTCGGCTGCGGCGCCGGATTCGCCGGGTTTGGTTGTCCCGGCCGCGGAATCACTCGCGCGGTTGCGTAGTCCGGCGGCTGCTCGCGCAGCTCCGTCGAAACCGTGATCGGCTTGCCGTCGCGTACCACTTCCACGTCGATTTTCTTGTTCAACTCCGCTTGCGCAACGAGCGAACGGAGTTGTGGAAAATTCCTCACTTCTCGCCCGTTAAACTTGCGAATAACGTCTCCCTTTTGCAGGCGGGCATCGGCCGCAGGCGACCCCGGAACAACATCGCCGACCACCACACCATCTCCGTTTTCGGTCGGGTTCTGCAGATTCACCTGAGCTTGGATTCCGAGATAACCGCGAATAATTCGTCCTTTCTTCAAGAGGCTTTCCAGCGCGACTCGCACCGTGTTCGAGGGAATAGCAAACCCGATTCCCTGATTCCCTCCTGTGCGTGAAATAATGGCGGTGTTAATTCCGATGACTTCCCCACTGAGATTGATCAACGGCCCGCCACTATTTCCCGGATTGATCGCGGCATCCGTTTGCAAATAATTTCCAAAGCTATCGTCTCGATTGGGACGGCCCTTCGAGCTAATGATGCCCTCGGTGACTGTTTCTTCGAAACCAAAAGGGTTACCGATCGCCAAGACCAAGTCACCGGCCTGAACGGAATCGGAATCGCCAAGCTTCAATGGTTTCACGCCGGGTTCGTCGATTTTCAAAACCGCCAGATCAACCTGAGAATCGCTTCCGACGAGCCGTGCTTTTTTGATGCGGCCATCAAACAATTGCACTTCGATGTCATCCACCTGATCGACCACGTGGCTATTGGTGATGATATGCCCCTCATTGGTCACGATAACGCCAGATCCCAGCGAGTTTTGCACCATTGCTTGTTCATTGGGATTGCGAAACTGGCGCTGACCTCCGAAGAAAAATTCGAACGGATCTAGCGCTTGACGACGCACGGCGATCTTTTTCGATGTCTTCACGCTGACGACCGAAGGAATGACATTTGAAACGAGCGTGCGGCGCTCCCGGTTAAACTGCTCGAGCGTACCAATCTCTTTGCGATCGACCGGCGGCGCGGTAGCGAGCGAATATTTCTCCGGTGTCCTGGCGGGTTCGATCAGCCCGCCATGCTTCATCCGATAATCGTAGAGAAGCGAAATCCCGAGGCTGACCAAGACCACGAAAATCAAAAATTTAAGAAAATTTTTCATTAGCTGACGTGCGAAAAAGTTTGTCCCTGTCTTTCGACAATCAAGTCGCGGAAACGTTGATTCTCCGGTTGGTCCAATCCCGGATCGTTCTCTAACAATTCTAAAGCGGCCCGTCGTGCTTTCCGCATCAGGGCGGCATCGCGTCGCAGGTCTCCCAGTTTCAATCCGGGCAGTCCACTTTGGGCGGTGCCGAGCAGATCGCCCGGCCCGCGCAGCTCCCAATCCGCTTCCGCAATCTCAAAACCGTTAGTTGTCTTTTCCAACACCGCCAATTTTATCATTGTCTCGCGAGCCTTATCGGAACTAACGAGCCAGCAGTGGGAAGTGTGCGCCCCGCGTCCGATGCGGCCGCGCAACTGATGCAGTTGCGATAATCCGAATCGCTCGGCGTTTTCGATAACCATAACCGTTGCATTGGGAATGTCGACTCCCACCTCGATCACAGTCGTGCTTACTAGGGCGTGTGTCTCTCCGTCACGAAATCTTTGCATGATCGCTTCCTTGTCGGGCGAATCTATCCGGCCATGTAACAATTCGCAGCGAAATGGCCCCAAACGTTTCTGCCATTGTTCGAATTCTTTCGCAGCGGCCTTGGCATCAAGCTTTTCGCTTTCATCGATGAGCGGATAGATGATGTAAGCTTGGCGGCCGGATGTTAGCTCCTGCCGGAGGTATGTAATCGCTTCGCCCAGTTTTTCGGTGCTGAGAAGGTGCGTGATAATTTCACCCCGACCGCGCGGCATCTCGTAGATAGTGGAAACTTCAAGATCGCCGTAAACCGTCATCGTCAGGGTCCGTGGAATAGGCGTGGCGGTCATGACTAGAACGTCGGGCGCCGGTTCCCGCGCGGTAAGCTTGGCCCGCTGCGCAACTCCGAATTTGTGCTGCTCGTCGATCACCGCCAGCCCAAGGTTCGAGAACGTGACGTTCTCATAGAGCAGCGCATGCGTGCCGACGATGATTTGAGGAGTGGTGTCGCTGTCCGCGTCCGCGCGCGCGCGTCTTCGAGAATCTGAACTCGTGCCCGCAAATAACGGCAGCGGGGCGTTGTCTTCCTGGCGCGCGCCGGTGCGCAGCGCGATGCGGATCCCGAGCGGATCGAGCCAATTGCGCAAGACCGCGTAATGTTGCTCGGCCAAAATCTGCGTTGGCGACATCAGGGCAGCCTGCGATCCGGACTCGATCGCGAGCAACATCGCGGCGATCGCCACCACGGTTTTCCCGGAACCGACATCACCCTGCAGGAGGCGATTCATCGGCGAAGCCAATTGCAGATCGTGCTTAATCTCGTTAAGAACCTGTTGTTGCGCGCGGGTGAGACCAAATGGAAGCGCCGTCATGAATTTTTCCGCTAACAAACCACGAGTTTGATGGCGACAACCAAGCCGCGCAGAGTTTTCCGCGCGCGCCGCCGCAATCTGCATCTGCATCCGGAAAAATTCGCCGAGCACAAGGTGTGCACGGACCTCCCGCAA
The DNA here is from genome assembly GCA_035276245.1 of Chthoniobacterales bacterium. Classification (GTDB taxonomy): domain Bacteria; phylum Verrucomicrobiota; class Verrucomicrobiia; order Chthoniobacterales; family UBA10450; genus AV69. Next base: position 8,936 of record DATELT010000049.1, on the reverse strand, counting down.
TTGTTCGTCGCTCTCCGGGAAATGAATTTTGCGCAGTGCATCTTGGTCGTCGCCGTTTCCCAGCGAATCGGGCAAAGGCATATCTGCCGATGCGACGTCGACCTGGTCGAGCAATCGGAAAATCAATCCACGCAGCATCCGCTGCGATAAACCTTCGGTTGCCGGATAAACCGGAGTGATCCGGCGAAAATGAATCAGAATCTCTTCATCGTCTTCAATGACCTCACACTCCGGATGATCGACGACCAGTCGCGGGCCCTTGCGTTTGATCCGACCGAAGATAATAAGCCGTTGTCCGGTTGCGATTACTTTCTGGATGTAATGCAGATTGAACCACCGGCAGGTGAGCGGCTGACTGAGCGCGTGCGCGCCGCTCTCTTCCAAGACCGCCTCAAAAATTTTGCGACCGCCGAAACGCATGAGACGGGTTTTGACGACATCGCCGCATAAACAAACCGGATCGACAGTCTCGTCGCGCGGAAAACGCGGAAATTCGAGCCGGTTTTCATATCGGCGCGGATAATGCGTGAGCAGGTCGCGCACTCGCGCGATACCCAACCGGCGCAGCGCAAGAATTCGTGGGCGCGGAACCCAGCTCAATTCTTCCAGTGCGGCATCGAGGTCCATCAATGGAACGACGCAGCTTGGCGCAAACCTTGCACGTGCAAATCAATTCGAGTTTCGCCTTCGTAAATATTTGGATGCAGGCGGAAAGCGACGTCCCATGGTGCAGGCGGTAGCGGGACTGAAGCGCTATCGAAAAAGATGGCGCGCCTAATCGCGTTCTGTTTTTTCAACCTGAGATCAAGATGCCTGTCTCCGACGACCCGCGGCGGCCGGGCCATTTCGACCGCGGAACAGACGAAAGTTGGCTGCGGATTGCCATTCCCAAAAGGTTGGAGCATCTCGTGCCAGTGCAGCAAATCGAAGTTAATCTCGTCGAGCCCGATTTCGGCGTCGAGATGCAAGCGCGGCGCCAGCGCATCGTCGGATAATTGCCGTGCTACCGCGTCCAAAAACTGCTCCCGAAATCGCGGCAAGTTTTCTTCGTGCAAACTCACTCCAGCCGCCATTTCGTGTCCGCCGAATTTCTCCAGTGTGCCGCGGCATTCCGTAAGCGCATCCACAATCGAACAACCTTCTACGCTTCGTCCGCTCCCTTTTCCCGCACCGCTTTCATCGAAGCCGATGATAATCGTCGGTCGATAATATTTTTTCGATAGTCGCGACGCCACGATCCCGAGAACTCCGGGATGCCAGCCGCGCGCGGCCAGGACAATTCCAGCATCGCGCGACGGATCAAAGGTTTCCGCGAGCTCCTCTTCCGCCTTTTGAAGAATTTGCTTTTCAACTTCCTGGCGTTCTCGATTCTGATCGTCGAGTTCTCGGGCGAGTTCGGCCGCTTCAATAGGGTTACCAGTCAGTAGCAAGCGCAGTGCTTTTTCAGCCGTTGCCAGCCGTCCGGCTGCGTTCAACCGTGGCCCAAGGCGATAACCAATATCATCCGGCATGATGGGCGCTTGCACTCCCGCGACTTCAATCAATTTTACGATCCCGGCGCGAGGCGACCTTGCGATCACAGCAGAGCCTCTCTTTACAAAAACACGATTGTCGCCCTGCAAGGGAACAATATCAGCGACAGTGCCGAGCGCGACCAAATCGAGCACGGTTTTGAGATCAAAATCGATTCGGCGCGTTTTTAAAAGAGCATGACAAAGCTTAAAGGTCAGTCCGACGCTACAGAGATATTCGAACCCGGAATTCGTGGTTTTGGGATTCACCAGCACGCATTCGGGGAGCTTAGTATTTGGCTCGTGATGATCGAGCACAAGCACATCGACGCCGGCTTTCCTGAGCAAAGCAATTTCGACGGACGACGATGTCCCGCAATCGATGGCGATGAGAAGTTGCGGATTGTACAGGCGAAGACAGCGAGCGACCCCTTCCTTGCTTAACCCGTAACCTTCCTCGATTCGAAGCGGCAGGAACAATGCGGCTTCGCTACCGTAGGCGCGCAACATCTCAGACAACAGGGCGAGAGAGGTAACGCCGTCGACATCGTAATCGCCAAATAGAACGATGCGTTGACGTTGATCAACGGCGTAGAAAATCCGTTCCACTGCAGCCTGCATTCCGGGTAAAAAAAATGGATCGGCCAAGGTCGAGAGTCGCGGATTTAGAAATGCGCGCACCTCATCGGCGCAGGTAAATTCCCGACGCTGAAGCAAACGCGCGATGCAATCGGAACCGCACAGTTCCGGCCACGGAATGCCATTACTAGGCAACGCGATGTCGCGCGCCAAAATCCATCGAGGTTGCACCGATTATTTTATGCGCACGCGATAAGATGACAACCCGGCGGAAATTTCCGGTCTTTCCCTTTGCCTTTTGGAGCCACGGCTCTCGAGCCAACGCTTTGTTTTGTCATCCCGAGCAGCCCAGACGGCCAGGGATCTCTCGCTAATCACAAAATCCTTGATGAATGACATCGCATTTATTGCTTCATTTTGCGCGCGAGGGACTGCGCGTCGAACGGCGCGTGCACTTTTGCATCATTGTCAAAGTAAACGAACACGTCGTGCGGTGCCGGCATCGGTTTGGCGGTGACGAGTTTCGCATCGGCCGGTTGCCTCCCTTGGCGCCAAAGTTTCAATCGCGCTGACCACCAATCCAGCACGCCGTCGCTGTAGCCGCTGGTGTAGAGCTTGGTGTCGCCATGGAGACGGCAGTAAACGAAATCGGCCGTTAGATCTTCGGCGTATGGCCACTTTCCCGCGGTGTCGGCGAAAACGAACGCCACATTGAATTTGCGCAACAGTTCAAAAAAATCGGATACGAGAAAACCGGAATGGCGAATCTCGACGCAATAACGCAACGGGCGATCGCGTTCCGTTTTCAACCACGCACGAACTTTTAATTTCGAGTCATGCCGCCGTCCAAGCGACGCCGCCTCTTTCGTAGATTTTGGAAGCATCTGAAAAAATTCGCAAAAACGTTCCGTGTTCCAACCGAAGTTGGGTGGGAACTGCCAAAGAATTGGCCCGAGTTTTTCTCCGAGGGCGAGAACGCCGGAAGCAAAGAAATTGGCCAAAGGGACTTCGACCTCGCGCAATTTCTTCATGTGGGTGATGAAACGCGCGCCTTTGACGCTGAAGAGAAAATTTTCCGGCGTCGCCTCGTACCAACGCCGATAGCTCATCGGTCGTTGCAGTGAGTAAAATGAACCGTTGATCTCAATGGAGTTCAACACACGGGAGGCGAATTCGAGCTCGCGACGATGCGGCAGATCTTTCGGGTAAAAAACGCCGCGCCATCCGGCATAGTTCCAGCCGGAAATTCCAATGCGAACCTCCATTCTTCTCATTCGGGCAACGCACTCACCTTGCGCGTTCCTCTGGGAAGCATTACGCATCTTGCGTGTCGCTCTCTGCATCTGAGCGAAAGATCCGAGACGGACTTCCGCCCGCAAAGACGCGCGGTCCCCATTTCACACCAGATTCAACGGCATTTCCGAAGCGACATCGACTTTGTTCAATAGGCAACGCCGATGGAATTCGCACAGGCCTGCTTTCTCGTCCTCACCGAAATCAAAGAAAAGGTGTTCGCGATAATATTTTCGGCAGAACTCCGGTGGAACATGCGTTTGAGACGAGACGAGATTATCGAGGTTTTGCAGATTCCGGTCGCGAAGCTGTCGCAAGGCGTCGGCTATTTCCTGCGCATCGCTGACTTCCGGCCGGATCAACCAAAGCGCGAAGACGAAAGGCAAATGGGTCACGTTACTCCATTCTTTACCCAAATCCCAGACCCGGTAATCCCCGTACTCCTGTCGAAATCGAATGGCCTGATCCCCAATTAGAAGCCGTGCGTCCTGTAGTGAAGCAGGAGGCTCTAAAGCCTCTACGCGGACAGAGTAAAAGTCTATGTTTCTAACTAAGCGCGGGCCCAATCCGCGTTGCGCCAGAAGACAACGCAAAAGCGCGACCGAAGTTTCGGATGCCGGATCGAGGTCGATTTGTTCGATACGCGCGAGTTCTCCTCCGTACGCAACGATGACACTATAAACCTCGCCCCAGGATGAAATCGAGACCCTGTCGACGATCCGGTAAATCGGATGACGCAGAAATTCGAGACTGGAAACGAGGGCAACGTCGAGATCGCCGCGATCAAGTTTCCGACAAAGCGCTGCCGGATGATCAAAATCAACAACGCCCCCGTTCCAACCGTAAATCAGGGGGCGAGCATTGAGATATTTAACGCAGCCGATGCGAACCGGCTTCACAAGAAAGTCTTTCTCTTTCTTTTAATCTCTGTCTTCTCTCACAGCCAGAATAAGAGCAAGAGATAGTTACACGCACGCCGGTTCCGCTTCAGCTGAGCGCACGCCGGGCATCGATCCGTTCTTCGAAGCAGTAACGTGTCGGTAATAACTATCGCGTTGGACCGGTTCGCGACCGGCCTCGCGAATGGCGTGTTCCAGGGCGGCGACGGTTTGCTGCTGCGGTGTTGTTGCGCCGGCCATGTGGAAAATCTTTTCTTCCAGAATAGTGCCGTGTAAATCGTCCACGCCGTAATTCAGCGAGACCTGTGCGAGGGGAAGGCCTATGCTGACCCAGTACGCGGTGAGATGATCAATGTTATCCAAATAAATACGGCTGACGGCGAGGTTGCGGAGTTGTTCAATAGCCGTAGCGGGTTTGATATGAGCTAGAACTGTCGTTTGCGGTTCAAAGGCAAAGGGAACAAACCCGGTGAAGCCGCCTGTCTCGTCTTGCAGCCGGCGCAACTTGCTTAAATGATCGACCCGATGTTGAATGGTCTCAATGTGGCCGTAGAGCATGGTGCAGGTGCTGCGACCGCCCATTTGGTGCCAGGTGCGGTGGACCTCGAGCCATTCCTCCGCCGTTTCCTTGCCGCGGCAAATCGTATCGCGCACCCTTGGGTCAAAAATTTCTGCGCCGCCTCCGGTAATCGAGCCCAGTCCGTGCTCCCGCAGCAATTCGAGCATTTCCCGAATCGACACCCGAAAAATTCGCTGCGCCAGGTGACGCACTTCGATGGCGGTGAACGCCTTAATATGTAAACCCGGGTCGAGCGCATGTAACTCGCGCAGCAAGTCGAGGTACCATTCTTTGCGCAGTGTCGGATGAAGCCCACCCACCATATGGACCTCGGTGATACCAAGCGGCAGCGCTTCGCGGACAACGCGAACAATTTCCTCGATGGCATATTCAAACGCATGAGGATCCCGCTTTTTGGCGGCGAAAGCGCAGAACTGGCATGAAAGAATACAGATGTTGGAGTAGTTGATGTAGCGGTTGTGAATGTAACTGGCGTAATTCCCGTTCTTTCGTTCGCGCACCATATTCGCCATCATCCCGATGGCGTTCAGATCACGCGACTGATACAAAACCACCGCCTCGGCCTCGCTGACGCGCTCTTGCGTTTCAATTTTCTCTGCAATGGGCCGAAGTGCATCGGGGATTAACCGGTAGTTCATTCGTAAGTTGATACGCGTAAACGCTGGGTGAATGATGCATGGTCTGAGAAATTGATGCAACCAAAACGACCACTCGGGATGCGACACCGAATTCTTTGTCGGGTTTTAAACGAATAATGGCGGCTGGGTGTCCGTCGTCCTTTTTTCATGTCGAAGCAAGGCGCTAGCGAGCTTGATGATGCTGCCTTGATGGCGAGAGTGGGACGCGGCGATATCGCTGCGTTCGAGCAGCTTGTCGAACGTCACCAGGCTCTGGTTGTTGGCACGGTTGGGCGAATGCTCGGCAACAATTCCGATGTCGAGGACGTGGCGCAGCAGGTTTTTGTGCGGGTCTGGAAAAGTGCAGGGCGTTACCGACCGACCGCGAAATTCACCACCTGGCTGCTAACCATCACACGCAATCTCGTTTTTAATGAAGCGCGGAGGCGCAAACGGCACCCGGGCGACTTGCTGGACGTTCATGAAGGCGAAGAGGCTTTGGTGCTGGTCGATTCGGCCGGCCGGATCCCGGACGAACAACTGCTCGAGGCTGAGCTACAACATGAGATTGATCAGGCAATTCTCGCGCTGCCGGAGAAGCAGCGAATGGCGGTCGCGCTCCGGCGTTACGAAGACAAGAGCTACGAGGAAATCGGAGAGGTCCTTGGGCTGTCGATCGCCGCGGTAAAAAGCCTGCTCTTTCGCGCACGGACGGATCTGCGTGCTGCGCTTAATCGCTATCTTGAGCGTTAGATTGGCATTGTAGTCGTCTCGGTCATCTCGCCGCGCCGAAGCCATCGCGAACGCGGTTCGAGGCGTCCAAGAGACATGGCGGCCTAGCGCCGTCGCTACAGTTCAAATTTCGCCAGAAAGTGGAAAGGGCGAACGCCAAAAAGCGTCCGCCCCCTCTCAACCCCACATTCCACTGAAAACTAGAAGTCGCGATCCTTGGCTGAACTCTTGAACTGCACGTCTTCGCCCATTGCAGGGGGCGGAGGCGTTCCAGGTTTCGGATAATCCGCCGCTACCTGTCGGTTGCCGGTCGGCACCAGCCGGACGGCGCCTTTGGCGTTGTTGCGCCAGCCGTTAATGTCCGCGTACTCGTCGCCCACATGGTGCAATCCACTAACCTGATCCTCCAAACCGGTACCGTACTTGGAGCTGATGATCGTGGGCGTCACGAAAACGAGCAGATTGCGTTTGGTCCGAGCGTTCAGATGGTTCTGGAAGAGGTAACCAAGGACCGGAACATCGCCGATCAGGGGCACTTTGTTATGCGCTTTAGCCACTTCGTCCTGGAGCAAACCGCCAATCGCCAGGGTATCGCCGCTGCGGATCAAAACGTTGGACTCCAGCGTGCGGGTATCAATGATCGGGCTCTGCACTGTCGCGCCGGCAAATATGAAGGAGGCATCGCCGACCTTGTTACTGATCTCCGGTTTCACCTTCATAGTGACAAAGTTGTCCTTATTGATGCTGGGCGTAACGATGAGAGTGTTACCAAACTTCTTGTCTTGGAATCCGCCGAAGACAGCGGTGGCAGTCTGTTCATTGAAGTTCAACTGCGGAACGGGCTGAGCGCGATTGATCTCAATCTTTGCCTGCAAATTGTCGGCAGTAACGATCCGCGGGTTCGCCAAGAATTCTGCATCGTTATCTTCATTTAGTAGGCGCAAAGTCGCGGAAAATTGCGGCACGGTCAGGATCGCAAACTGGCCAAAAGCCAACTTTCCAAAGCTGCCAATGAAATTGGGGTTGGCGGGGTTGCCCAGGGCGAAATCGCCTGTGTTAACCTTGCCGTTAGTGCTGGTAGTTGTCTGCGCTGGCGCACCGTACGTAAATGTCTTCCCAGCACTCGCGCTACCAAACGTTCCCGCCCAATCAATCCCGTAGCTTTGGTTCGGGTTCGCCGTAACTTCCACCAGGCGCGCTTCGATCATTACCTGCTTGGTTGGTTTGTCGATCGTCACCAGCAATTTGCGGATGTTGTCCAAGTTGCTGCGAGTCTCCCGGAAGAAAATTGTATTAGTCCGTTCGTCGAACTGAGGCGGATCCTTGCTTGCAAGCTGCGAGGCGAGCAAAGGCGCGACCTCTTTTGCTCGCGAATAACTGAACTGATAGCTGTCGCTCTCGGTCGGCTCCGCGGTCTTTTCGGCGGCCGTCTTAATATAATAAACATGGTCAATCTGATCCAGGAACAAGCCTTTGGCCTTTACGATAATGGCGATCGCTTGCAGCGCAGTAACGTCTTCCAATCGCATCGTCACTGTGCCAGTCACCTGATCGCTTACTACCATGTTAACCTTGGCCTGACGGGCCAACAGACGCAGTACCTGGCCGACGTCGTCGCCCTGAAACTCGCGCACGCCGACACCACCGCTTTCGACAGCAGATTCGGCAGCGGAAGGCGGTACAACCGTGGTGGCGGGCGTGCTGGTAGATGGTGGGGGGGCTGCGGTCTTGGGTGCTGCTGGCGCTTGCGTCGCACTCGTCGCCTGGACAACAGTCAAAGGGGCAGCTCCTGACTCGGATTTATCGGCATTCTTGGGAGAATTGGCCGTGGCCGCCGGCTTTTCAGTGCTCTGCGGAGCAGGCGAAGTCGCTTGGCCAAAGGAGGCGGACATGGCCGCGAGGAATGCGATCGTTGCGCAAGTCAGTTTGAATGTGAAAGTTGCCATAGTAGTAGTGCGATATTGATTAAAGCAAACGGCGTTAAAGCAGGAAGCAGACCAGCCTCCCTCCTTGTTTCAGACCCCTCGAAGACCGATTTCGAACCGTCTCAGGCAGAGCGCGCGGCAGCAATAAAATCGCGCACCCGGTAGATATCTTTGCGGCCAGACCGCCCTTCGACCCCGCTCGCCACGTCCACGCCGAATGGCCGAGATTTGGCAATGGCCCGCCCCACGTTTTCGGGCGTTAACCCTCCGGCCAGGATCAATTCCAAGGTCGGATTCGCGGTGATCAGGTCACGCGCCCAGCTCCACGGAAATGGCACACCCGCCCCGCCAAATTTTTCCCCCAACACTGTATCCAATAGGATTCGTTCGGCGTGGTAATCAGGTAGCCACATCCCAAGCCCGATCATCGGAATTGCCTTCCAAATGGGGATGTCAGCCTCTACGAGGTGCAGACAAAACTCAGGCGACTCCGCTCCGTGCAATTGCAGAACGTCGATCCCGTCTATCGCCGCGATGGTCGTCGCATAAGACTCGCTCGGATTTACCAGGACGCCAACCCGAGTAACCGTGTCGGGCAACTCTCGGATCCAGCGGGCCGCTTTCGCGGGCTCAAGATAACGCCGGCTGCCCGGCCAGAAGTTAAAACCGAGAGCATCCGCCCCGGCCGCGATGGCAAGCTCGGCGTCTACCTGGTTAGTGATGCCGCAAATCTTAACGAACATGATTGTGCCCTATCAGATTGTCGAAAGATGAATGATTTCAACTCTGGTGCGGCAAAG
>DATELT010000048.1:0-6739 GCA_035276245.1 Chthoniobacterales bacterium | reverse complement strand
AATGTTCCGGAGTTGGTGCGCACCGGAAAACTGGACTCTGTCCTAGTCCTTCCGATCGATAGCCAGTTTGCCGTTTCAACGAAACAATTCGGACTCGACAGTGTGGTCAACGCTGTGCTCGGCGCGGTCGTGGTTATGATTTCGCTGACGCGTCTCGGGGTGATGCCGCAACCCATTCACATTCTGTTCTATTTGGTCGCGATCGGATTTGGAATTGCGATCCATTATTCCATTATGTTGAATCTGGCGGCGGTAAGCTTCTGGATCGTGCGGGCCCAGGGGCTGGTTTACGGTTATTTCAACTTCCTCAACATCGCCCGCTATCCGGACGTGATTTACCCTCGCCTCTTCCGGCTGATCTTTAGCTGGGTCATCCCGGTAGTAATTGTTGCCAATATTCCAGCGCGAGTCTTGATTAAGTCGCTCGGGCAGCCGCTGCCATTGATGCTGCAAATGATTGCAGCGTCACTGATCATCTTCTGGTCCTCACGCGTTTTCTGGCGATTCGCCCTGCAGCGCTATTCCAGCGCAAGTTCCTAGGGGAAAAGGCTTTTTGGGGGGCCTAAATCTTCCCTTGCACCACGGTAGATTTGTTCTTAATTATGCGCTCTCCTCGCGCCGCCGACGCGTCGCGAGATTTGATTTTTATGGCCAAATCGAAGAAAAAAGCCACCTCTCACAAGTCAAAAAAAACTGCTTCCCGCAAGCCTGCCAAGCTCGCGAAGAAGGCTGCCAAGGGCCCGGCCAGAAGTAAAGCTCAAGTCAGGGCGAGGCCCGGAGCAGCCCGGCCAAGGGCGGGCCGCATAAACACGTCGGATTCTCCGGCAGAAATTTTCCGTGACAACCACAAACCGCGGCGACTTGACGCTTTCACCAAAGCGCAAAAAGAAAAGTTGCTGCAATTGCGAGATGCAATGGTCGATTCCATGGCTGGTGTCGCGCAAGACACGTTGCGTTCGCGTGCCGAAGGAAGCGAAGCCTCTGCTTTCGGGATGCATCAGGCTGACGCCGGATCGGACGCGTACGATCGCGATTTCGCGCTGAGTCTGCTTTCACAGGAACAGGACGCGCTTTACGAGATTGATCAGGCTCTCAAGCGAATCGAGCTGGGCACTTATGGCATCTGCGAAATGTCGGGCAAACCGATTCCGCGGGCACGGTTGGAAGCAATTCCATTTGCTCGGTTCACGGTCGAGTGTCAATCGCAATTGGAGAAACAAAATAAAGCCTCACGTGTTCGGCAATCGGTCACCTCGCTTTTCGGGTTAACCGAAGAAGAAGCGCCGGAGACCGAGGAAGAAGAGCAACCGGCACCAACGGCGGAAAAGGAATAACATTTCGCTACGAAATTATGGCGCAGGAAATCATCACACTGGAATGCACCGAGGCCAAAGCGTTGGGAAAACCGCCTTCGCGCTACATGTCGACCCGGAACAAGAAAAGCCCACGGACGCCAAACCGGTTGGAAAAGAAAAAATACAATCCGTTTTTGAAAAAACATACCCTCCACCGGGAGGTCCGCTGATCTGATGCAACCGAAGACTGCCAAACGTCGCTCTGCTTTCCGGCGCGCCAATCGCAGCATGCCGCGGCGTCGAATCGATATCGCGACTGAAGCAATCGATTACAAGAATCCGGATCTACTGAAAAAGTTCGTGACTGAGAGTGGGAAAATTCTGCCGCGTCGTGTCACTGGCATGCCGGCCCACATGCACCGCAAAATCACGCGCGAAATCAAACGCAGCCGGTCCGTGCTGCTAATGAAGTAGGAGGGCGCCGCAGTATTGGCGCCCTAAATTTGGGACACGACGACGCGTGTCCCTCCCGGTTTTCGAGGAATTCGCCACCTTGGAAGCGGCCGCTTCCGGTCAGAAAACAGAATTCAACACCTCCGCGATTCGTTCCATCTCCACAAAAGTGTTGTAAAAATGCGGACTCACCCGAATCCAGCAGCGATTCGCGCGGTCGATTCGCAACGAAACAACGATGTCGTTTTTCGCGAGAGCATCGATTAGTTTTTCAGAGCGAACGCGATGCGAACGAAAGGTCAGGAAGCTGGCGTGATCTGCGCTTCCGTCTGGACTGAGAAATTCAAAGTCTGCAGGATCAAGTTTGCTTTTTAGAGTTGCAATCAACGACAAAATCCGCTCCGAAATTTTCGAAAGGCCGACCGCGCTTAGGAGTGCAATCGCCCCCTGCATTCCGGCAATTGGAATATTGTTGTAACCGCCGGGTTCAAATTTCCGCCCGCCGTTTTCGTATCTGATTTCGCGCTGCGCCACGAAATTCGGAGACTCCACATTCCATCCCCCGACCATCATTGGTCGCAGCAATGCATGCCGGCTCTTCTTAACGAAAAGAACCCCGGCACCCGATGGTCCGAGCATCCACTTCTGCGCACCGGAGCTAAGAAAATCGACGTTTCTTAACGGGATGGAAAACGCACCAGCTGTTTGAATCCCGTCGACCGAAAATAAGATGCCACGGTCTGTGCACATTTTGCCAATTGTCTCAACATCAATTCGGTAACCGCTGGCGTTATTCGCGCTCGCGAGTGCGACCAAGCGCGTTCGTTTCGTAAGAGCGCACTCAACAATCTCCGGAGTAATCTCACCGAGTCGTTCGGTTTGAAGTAACACCGGGGTAACGCCCTTTCGCTCAAGGCCGAGCCACGGATAAACGTCAGCCGGATAATCATCCAGATAACAGACGACCTCATCACCTGCCTTCCACTCCAAACCGTTCGCCACGGCGTTCAGACCGCTCGACGTTGGCCCGCTAAGGGAAATTTCTTCCGTCTCCGCTCCCAAAAAATCCGCGAGTAAGCGACGAGTATCGGCGATGAAACTAAGTGCTCTGTCGAACTGTTTCTCGTTAGTGGAAGCGTCCTCAATCGCATCCCGCATCGCTACAACCGCGCGGCGCGGTAACGGCGCATCGGCAGCGTGCGCGCAATAAATTTTCCGCGCGCAAATCGGGAATTCGCGCCGGCGAAAACTTTCATTCGTATCCAACTCGGCGATCACATCTTTTTGCGTGTGCGTTCGCCTTGCTCGATCAACTTCCAAAATTCGCGCCTTTCCTTCAATTGCTCGTCCTCTCCCGTTGGTAGCTTGGTGCGGAAGAGAAAATCGCGCAGGGTGTTTTTGTGAAGAACCCGATGCACAGTGATGCCTTCCGGCGTCTTTTCGAAATAGATGCGATAATCTTTGGCGCGATAGCGATAAAGTTTTTTTCCGTCCCGCTCGAGCAATCCAAACCTGCTACTGTCAAGATTTTCCAGATCCTCTGGCAAAATCTGAAACTCAGCGAGAAGATCGAGCTGCAATGTTTTTGGCAACGCCGACATCTCCGCCGCACTCAGTTGGTTGAAAATGATTTGGAACATTGGCTAGAGTTGAAGCGTTACAGCGTTGAACTGTTCAAAGCTTATTCGCGCGCCGCCATCGGATGGTTGTCCGCTTCATTGCTTCAACTCTTCACCGCTTTCAACGGTCTAAACATAAATCCGTCGCACGCGCGGACCAATTCGCGTCATGATTTCCCACGTGATTGTATGAGCGCGATCGGCCAATTCGGTGCAACTAACCTCTCCTTCGCCCTGTCGACCCATCAACACGACTTCATCGCCCACCGCCGTCGCAGGCAGATGCGAAACGTCGATCATCATCAAATCCATCGTTACCCGGCCCAGGAGCGGGCAGCGTTGACCGCGTACCAGTACTGAGGTTCCCCGATTGGAAAGGTGACGCGGGTAACCATCGGCGTAACCACAGGAAAGGGTAGCCACACGCATTTTTTTCGGAGTGATAAAGGTGCGGCCGTAACTGATGCCGTGTCCAGCCGGCATGGTGCGAATAAGGCCGATCCGAGTCTTCCACGTCATCACTGGATGCAAGACGCTTTGAAATTCGGGTAATGATGAAATGCCGTAGATCAACATTCCGGGCCGCACGATTTCGAACGGCTCCTCGGCGAAGGCGAGTACGCCTGCGGTTTGAAGCACATGGGCTTTGTAATCACCGGGAATATCGGCGCGTAATTGTCGGATTAATTTGGCAAAGCTGTCTAATTGTCCACGCGTAAATTCTTCGTCCTGATCAGATACCGTGAGATGGGTCGAAACGCTGTGAATGGAGACATTCGAGAGCGCGTGGACCTGCTTGAAAACGGCGAGCGCCTCTCTCTCTAAAACGCCCATCCGTCCCATGCCCGTGTCGATTTTGAAAATGAGCGGGACCTTCCGAACGCGGGCGACGCGATCGAAATCCTGCGCTTCTTCCAGGGTTGAAATCGAAGGGATGAATGCGCGCTCCGCGATCGCCGGTCGTTCTTCGGGCAGGGCGGGTCCGAGAATCGCAATTGGATTTTGAAGCGCGCTGCGCAACGCGATTGCCTCTTCTAGATTGGCGACACCGAAAATGTTCGCTTGATCGGCGATGGTCCTGGCCACCTCGATCATTCCATGACCGTACGCATTCGCTTTGACGACTGCGAGAAACTCCACCCCGGGACCAAATTTCTGCCGCAGAAACGCTACATTACGGCGCAGTGCGCTCCGATCGATCTCAGCCCAACAGCGGTAGTTCTCTTTCATCGTATTCGTGCGGCCTGCGGAATAGTGATGTGTGGTTCGCGAAGGTAGATCGGAGCGAGCGGCGCGCGAGCAAGATTCTGCGGGAATCTTTGCGCGCGCAGACAAAGCAATCTGGCCGAAGGAAAACGCAGCTGCACTACTGTGAACTGTGGCAATTCGTCCGATGTATAAATGGAAATTGTTGTAATCGACGCGATTCGCTCACTCATTTCGTTTTGGGAAAGCAAGTCTGGCTCAGTGGCAACCAAACCGCTGCTAATCGTGGCGAAGAAAAACGATGCGCGTTTCGCGTCACCGATCACAATATATTCGTTTTCCTTCGAGATGCCGCTGAGGGATGAAAGTCCTGTGAGCGCGGCCCCCGTTGTCGCCTGCAACCCAATGGCTGCGGAAATAGCGATCCGCGTCCCGGTGTACGAACCCGGACCAAGACCCACGACGATCGCTTCCGGTGCACCATGCTCGCGGATGATTTCATTGAGCGCGGCAAAAAATGGTGCGGAATTTCGTCGATCGTTCGGCCAATTACGCGCGCACAAAATTTTGTTCCCGTTGACAAGCGCGATCGTACCGCGGCGAGTCGAGAGATCCAATCCGAGTAATTTCATGCTAAGGCAGAGAGGTCGATTCGACGTTGATTTTCCGATGCGATCTCAAATCGGATCCAACGAGCTTGCGGCGGAATGGCGTCGCCGAATCGATCGGCCCACTCGATCACACTCACACCATCTCCGAAGACAATCTCGTCAAATCCGATCGCCCACAGTGCCGTCAAACTTTCGATTCGATAAAAATCGAAATGATAAACAAGTAAACGGCCACCGCGATATTCATGCAGCAGGGTGAATGTCGGACTCGTCACGGATTCGTTTGAGCCCAATCCCCTTGCCAGTCCCTTTACGAACTGGGTCTTGCCCGCACCCAAATCTCCCACCAGAGCCAGCACGTCCCCAGCCTTCAGTTTTTCTGCAAAGCGCGCGCCGACCCCCTCCGTTTCAGCGGCGCTGACGGAAATGAACATAACCGCGGAGGAAGGTTTGATGTTTGATCTTTGATCTTTGACGCAGGTAGCCAATATGCGTAAGCCCCAGTTTCGGAAATTTCTTGCGCCACATTCTTTCCAGGCGAGCCCGATGGCGTCGCGAAATGGCAAACAACAGTTCATAATCTTCACCATCGGAAATCGCTTGTTGCACAGTGCAGCCGCGCGATATCGGCAGTGCATGTTCATCAATCGAGAACGCAAGCCTGCTTGCACGTGCCAACCGCGGCAAATCGGCGCCTAGTCCGTCGCTCAGATCAATCATCGCGTGCACCTTGAAATTTGCGGTCAACCAGCGCGCTTCTTCAATCCGGGCGACGAAATTCAAATGCCGCCGGCGAATCGAGCCACCCAATTTCCCGGTAACAAAAAGGTCGTCGTTTGCTTTTCCACCGCTTCGCAAGACGCAGCGGTCGGCCTCGATAAACCCTGCGACACTGACGACAAGTACGGTTGGGCCATCCGTGTCACTGGTTTCACCACCAACGACGGCAACGTCGAAATACCGGGCCGCCTGATTAAGACCACGATATAGATCGCGCACCCACATGACTTTTTTCTTACCTGCGATGACGAGCGTGATAAGAGCGAACTGCGGCACGCCCGACATCGCAGCGAAATCACTCAGCGCTCGCATCATCGCTTTCCAGCCGACCTCACGGGGACTGCTTCCCGCGACAAAATGAATTCCTTCAACGACGCAATCGCTCTTTAGAAGCAAGCATTCTTTTGCTCCGCGGAATCTCACTGCCGCGCAATCGTCGCCCGCCCCAGTCACGACCTGCGAATTCTGTTTCAGCTGCGGGAGAATCTTGGCGAGCAGCCGATCTTCGCCGAGTTCCCGTAGCGACCGCGTCATGGTTGCATTGTGCCAGGGAAGGCGAGCGCGAGAAGGGTGATTGCATTAAAGATTGCGTGCATTGTCATTGAGACGAGCAGTGATCCGCTCCATTCGTAGGCGAGAGTAAAACAACTTCCGAGAACAAACAGCGGCGCGAACGAGGGCAGGTGAGCGTGAACTGCGGCAAAAAGCAGAGCGGAAACAATGAGCCCGATGCTGCGTCCAAGGTAACGGCGCATGACTCCATAAAGAAAGAATC
>DATELT010000047.1:0-2209 GCA_035276245.1 Chthoniobacterales bacterium | reverse complement strand
AACTATTGTCTGGCTCGGAAGCCTGACGAAGCGATCGATTATCTGGACAAAGCGATCCGGAACGGATTCGGCCAGAGGAGTTGGCTGGAGAATGATTCGGCCTTGGATCCGTTACGCAACGATCCGCGTTTCCAAGCTCTTTTGCAAAAGCTTTAATGCCAGCATTGTCGAAGGACCGAGACTACTGGCGATCGCGGCGTGCTTGGGTTCTGTAACGGTCCGGAAGTGCCGTAGAGATGCGCGCCTTGAAATCAGCTAAGCGCTGAAAAGTTATGCTAAGAGCGGCCCGAGCGTTCCGAGGGTCATCATTTTCGATCGCGTTAGATCTGCCTGGCGGTTGTTATCGAGTTAAATGCCCGACTGCCAAAGAACGCGCAGAGCGGCGCCACCAGTCGATTTCTACTATGATGCAACGAAAACTACATCATGGCTGAGGGCGGCGAGTTAAAAGGCCCTGATTTCGAGCAGGGCTGCGAGATCGCCAGCGTGCGCGACGGCGAAATGCTTTTGGGACATGCGTTTGGGGAAGGAATCCTTGTTGCCAAACGGGGCGACGAGCTTTTCGCGATCGGCGCGACTTGCACGCATTATGGCGGCCCTCTGTCGGAGGGTTTGATGGTGGATTGTATTGTGCGTTGCCCCTGGCACCATGCGCGTTTCGATCTCCGTACGGGCGAGGCAATCGCCGCACCGGCGCTGAATGATGTTGCGTGTTGGAAAATCGAAAGGCGCGGCGACCGCCTCTTTGTGATCGGTAAGATCGACGCGAAAGCCGCGCGCAGACCGAGGTCATCCCCGGCGAGCGTGATAATCATTGGAGCCGGCGCCGCTGGCGGAGCCGCCGCGGAAATGTTGCGTCGCGAAGGTTACGACGGCCCGGTCACTTTGATCGGCGCGGATGAATTTTTACCTTACGATCGCCCGAATCTTTCCAAAGATTATCTCGCGGGGAATGCGCCGGAAGAATGGATCCCTTTGCGTTCGGCCGATTTTTATCGCGAACAAAAGATCGACGTTGTCACGAAAACATCAGTTGCGGCCATCGATCAGAAAAGGAGACAGGTCACGCTATCCGATGGCCGTTCGTTAGCCTATGATGCATTGCTACTAGCGACCGGCGCGACACCGGTTCGACTCAACATTCCGGGCGATGATCTGCCGCACGTTTGTTATTTGCGAACGTTGACGGACAGCCGTCGGATCATTGAAAAAGCGAAATATGCGAGGCGCGCGGTCGTCATCGGTTCAAGCTTTATCGGGCTGGAGGTCGCCGCCTCATTACGCCAGCGCAAGATTGAAGTGGCGGTGGTGGGCAAACATTCGCAGCCGCTCGAGAAAGTCCTTGGAGCTGAACTCGGCAAACTGCTTCGCGAAACTCACGAAGCAAACGGGGTGAAGTTCCATCTGGGACGGATGCCGGCAGTGATCAAAGAGCGCCAGGTACAACTCGACGACGGAACCGCTTTGGTTTGTGACCTGGTCGTCGTCGGGATCGGAGTGCGGCCGAACGTTGCGCTTGCTCAACAGGCAGGCATCGCGACGGATAACGGTATCGCGGTCGACCAATTTCTGCAGACCAATGTGCCGGGGATTTTTGCTGCGGGCGACATCGCAAGCTGGCCCGATCCGCGCGCAGGTCGCATCCGGGTCGAGCACTGGGTGGTCGCGGAGCGTCAGGGTCAAGTCGCGGCACGCAACATTCTCGGCGCACACGAGCCGTTTGAGATGCCGCCATTTTTTTGGACCAATCATTTTGATCTCCAAATCGGCTATGTCGGCCATGGAAGCGGCAAAAATCGCGCGGAAGTATTTGGAGACTTGAAAGCGAAAAACGCTTCAGTGACTTTCCGAGATGGCGAAAAGCTGACAGCTGTAGCAAGCATCGGCCGGGACTTGGAAAATTTGCAGGCCGAGCTGGCGCTCGAACGAAGCCATGAATTCCGCCCAGGATGATTTCATTATCGTCACTCGGCCGCAGTTGGCGGTATGTTCGATGACATTCCGAAGCGGCGAGCACTTCAATCCCCCGTTTCAGTCCTTTCACGTTAATCGCGGCAAACGGCCGAAATGATTCCAGCAGTCCCGCTCTGAATCTCACGAATCGGCGAGATTACGACTGTCTTGCCACGTCAGGTCCGGGCGCCCTTCAGCTGCTCAACGCGGTTTTCCACGCGAAAATGGATCACGCCAGCGACATCGCATGAGGTCG
>DATELT010000046.1:0-2677 GCA_035276245.1 Chthoniobacterales bacterium | reverse complement strand
ATGTCAGTTCCGGTGATCACTATGCGTCACTAATGCAATTGAACAGACAGGATTAACAGGATTTCACGATTGGGTTCAAAACAAACTCTTCTGCAATCCTGCGCAACCCTGTAAATCCTGTCTTTTCTTCATCCAGATGCCTCATTTTCTTGATTTCGCCGATTTCTTTCGGCGGGCCGGTTGCGTCGGCGTGATCGGCAGCGCCAGCACGCGAGCGAGATCCTTTTCATCAGTCAGATCGAGACGCAATGGCGTGATCGAAACGAAATGTTTGCCGAAGGCCCACCGATCGGTGCCTTCTTCTTCGCCTTCCAATGGCTTGACGGTAAACCAGTAGATGGCGCGTTTCATCGGATCTTTGCCCGGAACAACCTTACCGTCGTACTGTTTGATCGCCTGCCGCGTCCACCGAATGCCCTTCGGTTTTTCGGGCACGTTTACGTTGACGAGGGACATCTTTTCTTCCTTGAGAAGAAGCTCGAGCACCTTGTCGGCGTACGGTTCCAACGAACTGAAATCGGGAGTTTTATCGGTCACACCGACCGCGGTGCTGAAGGCGATGCCACGCAATCCGAGTAAAGCGGCTTGCTTGGCCGCGGCAAGAGTGCCGGAGTGCCAGCAAGCGCTACCGAGATTGGGACCTAAATTGATCCCGGAAAGAACGAGACTTACCCTTTCCCATAAGTAAGTGCCGAGCGCGACGCAGTCGGCGGGCGTCCCATTGACGCGATAAGCATCAAAACCGCCGGGCAATGGTGTGCGCTGGTAACGCAGGGGACGCGATGAGGTGATGGCATGGCCCATGGAGGATTGCTCAACATCAGGCGCGACGATGCGCACGTCGCCGAATCGAGAGGCGACTTTGGCAAGGCAGGCAATACCGGGACTATAAACACCGTCATCGTTGCAGATAAGGATACGCGGTTTCATTCCTCTAATGAAACGAATCTGAGCGTGTTTCTGGCCGAATATTGCGACGAGGCGCGATGCAAAAGGATCGGCCGATCCGCCATCCGCCAGTGCGGCTCGGATCGATGCCAGTAAAAATGGGACTTTCGCCTTACCTTAGCATCGAGATCCGGGCCGGACCGGCACGACTGCTCGATCCACCGAGATCGTACTGTGGCATGACGCTGTCCGTATGGACATGCATTAGGATCCGCCGGCAATAAGCGCAGTTTGATGATCTATTACGAGGGTACTACGATGCGTATTCTTGTCGTGCACAATCCAAAAGCAGGACGCGAGGAGCATGAGGGCGAGGATTTGATAAAGGCGCTGAAGCGAGCGGGGCACAAGGCGATTTATCAATCGTCGAAGGAAAAAGGGATGACGAAAGCATTGAAGAAAAAGATCGATCTGGTGTTGGCGGCGGGCGGCGATGGCACTGTAAGCGAGGTCGCATGTCGTCTCGTTGCGTTGGCGAGCAAGCTTCCGCTCAGCGTGCTGCCATTGGGGACCGCGAACAATTTCGCGCGAACACTGGGCTTCTGTCTCTCGCAAAAGGAATTGACTGAACGACTGAGTGACGGGAAATGCGATACCTTTGATGTCGGCCTGGCGCGAGGTCCCTGGGGTAAACGGTATTTCTTTGAGGGCGCAGGCGCCGGGTTATTCGCCGAGTACCTGAAGGCGCCGAGAAAGGATGGCGAGAAAGGGAAAGAGAAATCGAAATCCGAGGAAATGCGGTCGCATGTGAAAGCGTTACGACGTCGATTGCAGCATTTTCGCGCGTGCCGATGGGAAATTGAGTTGGATGGCGAAGATTTGTCAGACCGTTATCTCCTGTGGCACGCCATGAACATCCGTTCAGTAGGACCGGTGCTGACCCTGGCAGCAGGTGCGAAGACGAACGATGGGGCTTTCGATTTCGTTGGAGCGCTAGAGAAAGACCGCAACGCGTTACTGGATTATCTTAAAGCGCGGGCGTCAGGCAAGAGATCGAGATTTCCGATCCCCAAGAAACGATTTACCATGATGCGATTGCGCTGGAATAAAGCACCGCTGCATTTCGACGACAAACATTGGCCGGACAACGACGAGAAGCACCCGCGTCGGTGTGACATCGAAATTGTGGTGAAAGGTTCCGCGCTTCAGATTTGGCGGGTCGAGTGAGAGGGACAGGATTTACAGATGACCAACTCGTTTTCTGAATCCCAATCCTGTCAAGTTCGTCGGAGCTCGAGGTTGCCGAGGTTAATGGACGGTGTTCGTGTCGCTCCCCCTTGCTCTTTGCCGACCTGTCCATAGGGTGAAATGCTCGTGGAAGATGATCAGGAGGAAAATTCCCCCCCGAAGGGAAAATGGTGGCGTCGCATTTGGGTTTCGATTGCAATTTTTCTTGTCCTGCTCGCCATTTTCCATCGACCAATTCTACTCGGGGCCATTCATTGGTTTGCGGTTCATCGCGCTGCTAAGGAAAATCTAAAGCTCGACTTTCGCGCTGAAGGAAATGTTTTTACCGGATTGACGATCCGTAATCTCCACATTGTCCCCACTGGCCCGGCGGCGATTGAGATTGCTGACGCAGAATACATTCACGCCGACTACAGTCTGTTTTCGTTGCTTCGCGGTCATGCCGATTTCCTGAGGTCGATCGAAACGCGAAACGTGCGATTGATAATCGACCCGGCAAAAGTCCGAGCGAAAGTTGCGCCCCGTCCGCGCGAAAAAGTGA
>DATELT010000045.1:0-4479 GCA_035276245.1 Chthoniobacterales bacterium | reverse complement strand
CTTGCCGCGGCGGTCCGAGCGGGACTGACGATTGACGGTGCTACGGTGGCACAGGAAGGACCGTTTCCGCTTTCCGGAAACTGGTGGGACGAGTGGGGCTGGGCGCGCGTGGAATGGGATGTGGAAATCGAGAATGGAATTATTGCACGCTGTTATTGTGATCAGGATGGATGGGCGATTGATGGAATTTATGATTGAGGAGCCTTGAAGCGTTAAAAGGGTTGAAGCGGCAGAATGGTATCGGTCATTTTCGCTGAACGCTTCAACCCTTGAATGCTTTAACGGTTCAACGTTTTTTATGTCCTACGTCGAACTGCACGCCTGTAGTGCCTTCAGTTTTTTACGCGGCGGATCGTTGCCGGAGCAACTGGCAGAAGTCGCGGCAGAATTGGAACTACCGGCGCTGGCCTTGCTCGATCGCAATGGGGTTTACGGTGCCCAGCGATTTTCCGTGGCGGCGCGAGAGCAAAAAGTGCGGCCGATCATCGGGGCGGAATTAACGATGGAAGACAGCAGTCTGTTGCCGGTGCTGGTGGCAAGCCGTCTCGGTTACGCCAATCTTTGTTCACTCCTTACCCAGGCGCATCTGCGCAGCAGTGTGAAAGGGGAATGCGCCGTGCAATGGGATGAATTGCCGCAATTTGCCCACGGGCTTGTTGCGCTCTTTGGCAACTGCGTATCGCACGATCTGCCGGGTAGCGCACGCGTCTCGCGTGCTGGTTCCGACGTCACGCCGAAACAATCTTTTCCAAGTCCGCGACAGCGTGACGGCGTTGCCAACACGCGGGGCGCGTGCGCTACCCAGAACGAAGAAAATCGCGCGCAGCGTCTCATGGAGGCTTTCGGCCGCGAGAATGTGTATGTCGAAGTTCAACGGCATTTTTTGCGCGGCGAAGGGCGCATTAATCGCGCACTAATTGATCTCGCTTCGAAATTTCGGTTAGCGGTTATCGCGACTAACGGGGTGCAGTACGCGAAGCCTTATGGTCGCCAAGTTCTGGATGTTTTCACCTGCATCCGCGAGCACACGCACCTCGATCTCGCCGGAAAACGTTTATCGCAAAACGCCGAGCGTCATTTGAAGAGCGATGCCGAGATGCGCGCGATTTTTCGGGATTTACCAGACGCAATCACGAACACCGAACGACTGGCGGATCGCTTGCAATTTTCCCTCGAAAATATCGGTTACGAATTTCCGGAATATCTGGTGCCGGACGGGCACACCATGAATTCGTTTTTGCGCACGATGGTGCTGTTTGGAGCGCAGCAGCGTTACGAATCAATTTCAAAAAAAGTGAAACGCCAGCTCGAAGAAGAACTCGCGCTCATCACCCGGCTCGGATTCTCCGGATATTTTTTGATTGTCTGGGATATCGTAAATTTTTGCCGGGAAAACAACATCATGGTGCAAGGCCGCGGCAGCGCGGCTAACAGCGCGGTTTGTTTTTGTCTCGGGATCACGCCGGTCGATCCGGTGAGTAATCATCTCGTCTTCGAACGGTTTTTGAATGAGAGCCGCAAAGGCTGGCCCGATATCGATCTCGATTTACCGAGCGGTGATCGGCGTGAGCGTGTCATCCAGGAAATTTATCGGCGCTACGGCAAACACGGCGCCGCCATGACCGCGAATGTCATTACCTATCGCGGGCGAAGTGCAGCACGCGAGATCGGGAAAGCGTTGAATTTTTCACTGAGCACGCTCGATCGCTTTTCGCATTTGTTCGCGAACGGCGATTTCCCACACACCCTCGAACTCACAGCACAAATCGAGCAGGCGGGTTTGCCGAAAGCGCATCCGCGGATGGCGGCATTCGTCGGTTTGTATCATGCCATCTACGGGTTACCGCGGCACCTCGGGCAGCACTCCGGTGGGATGATTATTTGCCAGAACAAACTGAGCTCGTTTGTGCCATTGGAAAACGCCTCCATGCCGGGCCGCGTTGTGGCGCAATGGGACAAGGATGATTGCGAAGATCTCGGAATCGTCAAAGTCGATCTGCTCGGGCTCGGAATGATGTCGGTGATGCAGGATGCGTTCGAGCTTTGTCGCGAACGCGGCCGACCCCTGGATCTCGCGCACATCCCGAAAGATGACGCAAAAACTTTCGAGATGATGCAAACGGCCGACACCATTGGCGTTTTCCAAATCGAAAGTCGGGCACAAATGGCGACGCTGCCGCGGCTAAAGCCAAAATGTTTTTACGATGTCGTGATTGAAGTCGCGATCATCCGGCCGGGACCGATCCAGGGCGACATGGTACATCCATTTCTGGCGCGACGCGCTGGAAAAGAACCGGTCACGTATTTCGATGAGCGACTAAAGCCAGTACTGGAGCGAACGCTCGGCGTCCCATTGTTTCAGGAACAGATGCTGAAGATCGCGATGATTATGGCGAATTTTTCCGGAGACGAAGCCGAAGAATTGCGGCGTGCGCTCAGTTTTCATCGCTCGGAAGAGCGTATGAAACGGGTGAGTGTGAAGTTGCGGGAGGCGATGGCGCGCAACCAGGTCGCCCCGGACGTGATCGAGAAAGTTTTGCATTCGATCACGTCGTTTGCCCTCTACGGATTTCCGGAATCGCATGCCATCAGTTTCGCTATTCTGGCTTATGGGAGCGCCTATTTAAAAACGCATCGTCCCGCGGAGTTCTACGCGAGTTTGATCAACAATCAGCCAATGGGTTTTTATACGCCGGCGACAATTGTGAAAGATGCGCGACGGCATGGAGTGAAAGTGAAACCGGTGTGCGTGGCGCAATCGGAATGGAATTGCACGATTGTTGCCGATGACACGATTCGATTGGGCTTTTGCGTGGTGAACGGATTGCAGCGCGAACACGCCGAGGACTTTTTGCGGGAACGCAATGAGCGGCCGTTTGCGTCGCTGAAAGATTTCCGGAAGCGCGGGATACTAACCAAAGATGAACTCCGGCGGCTGGCGAATTTGGGAGCGCTGAATTGTTTCGCGGAACATCGCCGGGCAGCGATGTGGAGAGTTGAGGAAACCCCGCATGATGATTTGCTGACGATCGCGGGTCCGGGTAGCGCACGCATCCCGCGTGCTGGTTTCGGCGTCCCGCCGAAACAATCTTCTGAAAGTCCGCGAATACGGGACGCATTCGCCACCACGCGAGGTCCGGGCCGGACCGGCATTGCGTGCCCTAGCCAGGCAACGCCGCTCGCGCCGATGACTTTACCCGAGCGCGTCCGCGCCGATTACGAAGTGATGGACCTAACTACCGGACCACATCCGATGAAATTAGTTCGCCAACAATTGCCAGATGTATGGCGAGCCACTGATCTGGCGCAGGCAAAACATGGCTCCATCATCCGCATCGCGGGAAATGTTATTTGCCGACAACGGCCGGGCACAGCAAAAGGCTTCGTCTTCATCAGTCTCGAAGACGAAACCGGGGTATCGAATGCGATTGTTACGCCGGATTTATTCGAACAAAGCCGATTACTCATCACTGAAGAACCATTTCTCGCGATCGAAGGCGAAGTGCAGAACACCGACAACGTTGTCTTAATCAAAGCGCAGAAAATTTTTCCGCTCATCAGCGATGGTTTGGTCGGATCGGAGTCGCACGATTTTCGCTAAAAGAATGTGGGAACGCCTCAGCACCGCGATTCTTTAATGTCAGGACGCTGAGGTCCCCCACATTGATCTACTCGCCGGCGTGGCGTTTTGCCGTGGGTTTGGGCGCGGTGATTTCCTGAGCGGGTTGGTCACCGATCCAGTCGGTATGGAAAATTCCCGGCTTATCGACACGCTCGTAGGTATGGGCGCCGAAGTAGTCGCGTTGCGCCTGCAATAAATTTGCCGGCAATCGCGCCGAACGATAGCTATCGAAATAGGCAAGAGATGCGCTGAAAGCGGGTGCTGCCACGCCATAATTCATGGCAGTCGAAACCGCAACGCGCCAATTATGTTGCGTCCTGGCGATGATGTCGGTGAAGTATTCGTCCAACAGCAGATTGTGCAGGTTGCGGTTGCGCGCGTAAGCTTCGACGATGCGGTTGAGGAATTTCGCGCGAATGATGCAACCGCCACGCCAGATGGTAGCGATGTCGCCAAAGTTCAAATGCCAATTGTAGGTCGTGCTGGCGGCGCCTAGCAGTTCCATCCCCTGCGCGTAGGAGACAATTTTGGAGGCGTAAAGTGCGTCGTGCACCGACTGGATAAGCTCGTCACGATTGCCCTCGAACTTTGGCAATTTCGGTTGTGGCAAGATTTTCGACGAAGCTACACGTTCGTCTTTTCGTGAGGAAATGACGCGTGCTTCCACGGCGGCGTTGATGGTTGAGATGACGACGGATTGCGTCAGCGCCGATTGCAGAGTCCAGAGTCCAGTCCCTTTTTGTCCGGCTTTGTCGAGAATGACATCGACCATCGGTTTACCGGTATCGGGATCTTTTTTCCGAAAAATGCTGGCGGTGATTTCGATGAGATAACTCTCCAGAGCTCCGTGATTCCAC
>DATELT010000044.1:0-6225 GCA_035276245.1 Chthoniobacterales bacterium | reverse complement strand
GATCCCAGCTACGCCCTCGCCTATGCCGGGCTGACCGATGCTTATCTGATTTTGAGCCAGTACGGAGCTGCATCTCCTGCGGATTCATTTCCCCAAGCGATAGCGGCCGCGAAAAAGGCGATCGAGTTCGACGACACGCTAGCCGAGGCACATACCTCGCTTGCTTGCTCTCTCGCCTATTACGATTTCGATTTCGAGCAATCAGTCAAAGAATTCGAGCGCGCCATCGAGTTAAACCCGAACTATGCCACTGCTCATCATTGGCTTTCGAATGGGGTTTTGTCGGCGCTTGGGCAATTCGAGCGCGCCATCGTTGAGGGCAAACGCGCTGTCGAGTTGGACCCGCTCTCGTTAGTCATCAACACCGACCTCGGCCAAGACTTTTTTTATGCGCGCCGCTACGATGAAGCCATCGTCCACTTGCGCAAAACGATCGAAATGGATCCTCGCTTTTATTTCGCTCACTGGGTCTTGGGTACAGCATTGCAATTGAAAGGCCAGCTTAGCGAGGCCGTCGCCGAATATAGCAAGGCAGTCGAGCTCAACGACGATCCATCCGTTCTCGCGTTGCTTGGGCAAGCGTACGCGCGGGCAGGACAGCGGGATGAAGCCCAAAAAATCCTGGTGCGCTTAAGTGAAGAGGCCGGGTCGCGTTACGTCCAAGCCTACAGTTTCGTGCTAATGTATCTCGCCTTGGGCGATAAGGAGCGCGCGATTGACGAGATGGAACGGGCGTATCGCGAGCGCGACGCCAACATTGCTCAGATTAGAACCGATCCAATGCTTGATGATCTCCGCGGCAACCCGCGCTTCGAAAAGCTCGTTAACCAGATTGTTCCTGCCAAGTTGAGGTAAAACTAGCAACAGCCGCGTAACGAACTGGAACCGTTCCTCAAAGACCAGTCGGATAATTCACTTGTTCTTGGAGACTTCACCTTAACCGGTATGGCCCTTGGTAACAAAGCCCCGGGGGTTGATGTGACAGAACACCTCCCAATTTCATCCGTCTATTTGTCGCTAACGGGACTTAGACCAAGCCACTGAGCATCGAAATGGATGCACTTGATGACGGAGCAATAATGCCACGTATAGGTCAGGTAAAACGTCCCGTCACGGGCGCGAATTAACGAAGGGTAGAAAAACTCCTGGCCGGGTTCGTTTTCTATATCGCGTAATTTTCGAAAATTAATCCCATCGTCGGATATCGCGATGCTAAGCGGATTTCGGTAGTTGGCGTTATCATTGTAGGCGAGCAGAATCCGGCCACCATCAAATCGAACCGCGTCGATTGCCGAATTGGGATTGAGCAAATTTGTTACCTGCGGTTTGCTCCAAGTATTGTTGCTCACATCGAAAGAGGCGCTCTGGACCCTTCCATCCCGCCGCCGGGCGCGAAGAAGAGCGAGGACGCGGCTAGAATCAAGGGCCACAAACGTGGGATGGCTGTATTCCTTGCCCGCGATGGGCCAAAGAACTTTTTTGTTAATTTTCCCGTCGGATATTTCCAATCGCATCCCGCCGCAGTATTTTCGCAAAGCAGAGTGCGACAAAGGCAAAAAGATGTCGTCCGAACCAAGCTCTATTGGTTTGCTGCGGGGAAGGTCTCCTAGTTTATCTGTCAACCGATGTGATTCCGACCAGGTTCGGCCACGATCGCGCGATGTTTTGTAATCGATATGCGCGCCACTCCAACCACCGGATTGCACAGCGGCGTAAAACAGCCAAACGACGTTTTCCGTGTCTTGAAACAGCACAGTGTTCCCGACCGACTTGTTCGAGAACCACGATTCGGCCGCGCATTCGCCAGGAACAACCACTGTCTGGGTCGGTTCCCAGTGGGCGCCTCCGGTCGTTGAACGGCGCAATAAAATCCGAGTGTCACGCGCCGCTTCGCCCTTGCCGGCGTACCACGAGACAAGAAGGGAGCTATCGTCGAGTTCGATGATGGACGAGCCGTGCTGTACGGGAGTCGTGGCTTCAGCTGAGACGTTGCTACTGGTGAAAATCTGCGCCGGAGCCACGGAACCCGTGGCAAGAGCAAAAAAGATAACAGGCCAAATGTTAGGATGGCGAAATTCTCTCATTCGAAAGATCTATATAGCGAGTCGAAAAGACAGGGCGACTTAGAATTCGGCGGTAGTCGCGATCGATCTCTACAGGATCAACGGATCAACACGGTTGGATCCTGAAGCATCTTCATCGGATCCCGCACAATCCGCTAAATCCTGTCTTTCTTTCAAGCACCCGTTTTTCTCACCGCTTGGACGGCCGACCCCCACTACCGTCGTAGGAATCCGTTCCTTGAATGTCCGATTTGCCGGGACCGAGTTCCTGTAGCGACGCTCTATGAGCGCCGGATTCTCAATTGCCCGGTGGTCATGGACCGTCGCTACAGCTCCCGGTCAGACCTCCCGCCGTTTTCTGTTTATGGCAAGGAAATCCGACCTACCTTTGTTCCCCAAGGAAATGGTAAGAGATTCCTACTACGCTCGGAATGACAACTGAAAAGAATGGACGAGCCGAGGGTTTGTCTACTACACAGAATCGCGCTAACAAAAATCGCGTGCATATTTTTTACGACCTGCGCTGCGCTGCCTACGGAAGGCCTGCCCACCCGGAGCGTCCCGAACGGATTTTACGAACGGTCCCATTTTTAAAAGAGAGGCACGCCGAGTGGCATTGGCGTGAACCGCACGCAGCCAGTGACCAGGAGTTGTTGCGTGCGCACTCACCAGAACATCTCGCGCACGTCGCCAACCCGGAACAAGATTTCGACCTGGATACTCCGGCCTATCCGAACTCTGACTTCTATGCACGCCAGTCGGCGGGCGCAGCCATTGAAGCGGCGCGCGCAGCCCTCGGCGGCGAACGCGCCTTCAGTTTGATGCGCCCGCCTGGTCATCACGCCGTCCGGGAGCGGGCGATGGGATTCTGTTATTTCAGCAATATTGCGATCGCAGCGCTCGACGCGTTGGCTGCCGGCGGGCCACGGCCAGCGACTACGGGAATTGAGCGTGTGGCAATCTGGGACTTCGACGCGCATCATGGCAACGGGACCGAAGCATTGTTGGCCCACAATGACAAAATCAGGTTTGCGTCGATTCATCAGTATCCCGGCTGGCCAGGAACCGGAACGAGATCCTTTGCCAATGTTTTGAATTTTCCGGTGGCGCCATATTCATCGCGCAGCAATCACGTGCGCGCGGTCGAGGAAGCGCTGGAGCAGCTGCTCGAATTCAAACCACAACTGCTGCTTGTTTCCGCAGGATTTGATGCATACAAGAACGATCCGATCACGCAGATGACGTTGGAGCTAGATGATTTCGCGACCTTTGGGAAATGGCTCTCGCAAATCAGAATTCCAACCGCTGCAATTCTCGAAGGTGGCTACAGCGCCGAGCTGCCGATATTAATCGACGCGTTTTTGAGCGCGTGGAATTCGCCATGAATGGAAGGCAGGCATCCCTGCCTACCTCGGCTGACGAACGCCTTGCCCGTTGAAGGAATCACCGCCGGCGACAAATTGGAACCAGCCCCCAAGATCTGAGCCGGACTGGGGAGTGTTGGAAGCCTAATTTTCGATCGCGGTCGCCGAAACCCGGAATTCTTCTTCGATTCTCACCGCCTCGCCCCTTCCATCATTTCCAAGAGGCGCTCCGCGGCATTTTCGATATCGGAATAGCCGTATTGATGGGCGCGGCTCTTCACCGCCAGCAATGCGCAACGATGGATGTCCTTGAAATCGCCGAACGGAAATTTGAATCTCGCCTTGCTGTTTTGAACATGCATCGCATCGATCCCGAGATGCCACTTTGAGTATTCAGTAAACCCGTGGTCGCGAATGAAGTCGTTCTCCTGTTGCGCAGTTGCATGATGATTTCCCCAGTCATTCTTCTTATCCAAAACGATATGTCCTTGGGCGATTAGTTCTTGGGCATAGGCAAACGCGTTCTCATTGAGCCGCGTAGTTCTGCTCGCGGCAAACGACGAAACGGGAAGAGAGATTAGAATCGCCGCGATTAAGGCGCTAGCCGGAGGAAAGCGTACGTAACGCTTAGAAACGACGCTGTAGCCGCCCCGTTCTGTCGAGACGCCCCCACATACCGGACATGTTTTCCTACTCACCGTGCAAAATGGCTTCGATCCGTTGCATCACGCCATCGTCCAACTGACGAACCACGTCGCCTGCTTTCATGTTTTCGCGCACTTGCTTCGGCTTCGATGCGCCGGTGATGACAGTGCTGACATTTGGGTTCTTCAAGCACCAGGCAAGCGCGAGCCTTGGCAAAGTCACGCCGAGTTCATCCGCAACTCCGGCTAGCTGCTTCACTTTCTCCAGCCGTTGACGCGCCTCACCGGTCTCGAAACGCTCTCGCAGCCATGAGTACGTCGGCATCGAAATGCGGGTATCGCCTGGATCGCCGTCGTTGTACTTTCCCGTGAGCAAACCGGACGCGAGCGGCGACCATACCGTAGTACCAAGCCCAACCTTGTCGTAGAGGGGCGCGAACTCCCGCTCGACCTTTTCCCGCTCAAACATGTTGTATTGCGGCTGTTCCATCGTCGGCGGGGCCAGGTGCCATTCCCGCGCGGTAGCATGCGCGCGCAAAAGTCCGTCAGCCGACCACTCCGATGTTCCCCAATACAAAACTTTTCCCTGCGCGATGAGATCGCTCATCGCTCGCACCGTCTCCTCGATCGGCGTGTTCGGATCGGGGCGATGGCAAAAATACAAATCGAGGTAATCGACTTGCAGTCGTCGGAGCGCGGCGTGGCATGCCTCGACGACATGCTTACGACTCAGCCCTTCCTGATTCGGCCGCTCGCCACCCCAAAAAACCTTGCTCGAGACAACAAAAGTGTCGCGCGGCCATCCTTTCTTTTTCAGAATATTGCCCATTACGATTTCAGCTCGACCCTCGGCGTAGGCTTCGGCGTTATCGAAAAAATTCGCACCATTGTCGTAAGCAATCGTCATCAATTCTTCGGCTGTTTCGTTGCTGATTTGCTGCGCGAATGTGATCCAGGCGCCAAACGAGAGCTCACTCAGCTGCAATCCTGATTTTCCGAGGCGACGATATTTCATACAGGCAGGGCGGTTTGCGGTTTCGAAAGCCGCTATTTCTTAAGGTATCGGGCTGGCGGGATTTGAACCCACGACCTCTTGAACCCCATTCAAGCGTTCTACCAAGCTGAACTACAGCCCGAATTCGGTCGCGAACTATTCACTAACCGATCGGAAATCGCGAGAACGAATCGAGAATACGCAATTTGCGACGCTCATGGAGCGCCGTTAGAGAAACAGATGCTCAGCGCTGGAATTGTCGGCCTGCCGAACGTCGGGAAATCCACTCTTTTCAATGCCGTTACCCGAACGCACAAAGCGCCGACGGAGAACTATCCCTTTTGCACCATCGATCCAAACGTCGGGGTCGTGACCGTGCCCGACCCGCGGCTCGACGTCCTCACTAAGATTTCGCATTCGCAAAAAATCGTGCCGACTGCGATCGAGTTTGTCGATATCGCTGGCCTGGTCAAGGGCGCGAGCACGGGCGAAGGTCTTGGCAATCAATTCCTCAGTCACATTCGCGAAGTCGAAGCGATTGTGCAGGTCGTGCGCTGTTTTGAGAGCACTGATATCCATCATGTGAGCGGCACGATTGATCCGATTCGCGACATCGAAGTGATTAACACAGAGTTGATCTTGGCCGATCTGGCGTCGCTGCAAAAACGACGTGATCGTCTGCAAAAGGAAGTGCGCGCAGGATCGAAGAGCGCGAAAGCCGAAAATGCCGTAATCGAAAAACTGCTGCCGCATCTGGACGCTGGAAAGCCGGCGGTCACGTTAGCGCTAACCGACGAAGAAAAGGCGATCACGCGAGACTTTTTCTTGTTAACGTCGAAGCCGACAATTTTTGCCTGCAACGTTGTGGAGAACGACCTCGCGATGGCAGCTGTAGCCGCAGTCGTTGACCCCGGCAACAAGGAGGCGGCGCGACACGTGCGCAGTGTTCAAGATTATGCGAGAAATCATTTCGCGACGGAGGCGGTCGTGATCAGCGCGCAAATCGAGAGTGAACTAGTTGACCTGAGCGAGACCGAAGCATTAGATTACTTACGCGGGATTGGGGTGCAGGAGAGCGGTGTCGGCACGCTCATCCGCGCTGTCTATCATTTGTTAGGCTTACGTACCTTTCTGACAACAGGCGAGAAAGAATCACGCGC
>DATELT010000043.1:0-5954 GCA_035276245.1 Chthoniobacterales bacterium | reverse complement strand
CGCTTCTGCCACGTCCAGATAAAGCATGAGCGCGTCATCCGCTCGCTTGTTGTTTTCGAGGCAACGCGCCTCGAAGTATTTTGCCGAGAGCGCAACCGAGGCGTCTTTCGACTTTGCCGCGGCTTTGTGGAAAAGAGGCTGCGCCGCGTTAAAATCCTTCTGCAAAAAGGCAAGGACCGCGAGCGCATACGCTGCCGGGCCGGCAAATTCGCTTTCCCCAAAATCGTCAAGCACTTTCTGGAAGTTCGTTCGGGCGGAACCGTTCTTGCCGAGCTGGCGATAGCTTTCGCCTAACCCGAAATAGGCATTGCCGCGTCCTGAAGCACCGGGGTAATCACTCAAATATTTCTCGTATTCCGGGATGGCAAGGTCGTACATCTTTCGGGCGAACAGGGCGTTGGCGTACTCAAGCTGGCGCGTGTCGCTCGGTTGCTCTGGGGTTGATGGTCGTTCTTCCGGCGCCGGCGTTCCCTCATCGACCGGTAGCGCCCTTGGAATGGGCGGTTCATTTAACGGCACAGCGCGACGAACCTCCTGCCCCGATACCACGCCACTCCCACCAAGGAGCGCGGCTACAATGAGACCGGCACTGCGCCGGGATAACTTCATTTTGCGGTCGCGAAAGCGACGTTGCTAATGCCAGCTTCGCTGCAAATATTCAAAACGTTAACCACGTTTTTGTAGGCGCCGCTTTCATCGCCGCGGATCACGACCGCCTGGTCCGGATACAATTTTACCAGATCTTGCAAGAGCTTGCCCAAGTCCGATCCCGTCATGGTTCGGCGATTTACAATTACGCTCCCATCCGTTTTCACATTCACCACGACATCGCCTGGTGGCGCCATTTTCTCTTTCGCCGCCGACGCTTTTGGGACTTTGACATCGAGCTCGTTTTCGTTGCGCGCCGCGCTCCACGTCAGCAAAAAGAAGATCAATAACAGCATTAACACATCGACCAGCGGCGCCAGCTGAATTCCCGGATGCTGCAACGCCGTGCGACTACGGAAGTTCATGACAATCCTGCGAGATTAGAATTCAGATTCGAGGAGGGCGGGTGTGCGTTCGGTACGGCGACCGAACTGCAGCGAGAGGAGCGCGAGAATGTGCGTGACGGCCGATTCCAATTCCGAAATCAATCTCTGCGAACGTCCGCGGAAAAAGGCATAAAAGATCATCGCCGGAATACCGATGGCCAGCCCAGCGGCGGTATTGAAAAGCGCTTCACTAATGCCGTGAGAAAGCTGCATATAGCGTTGACTGCCGACGTCGGCACCCAGAGCTCCAAACGAGCGAATAATTCCGATCACAGTCCCAAGCAGACCCAGCAGGGGCGCAATCATACCGATATCGGCAAGGTAGGTGACGCGATTATTCAAATTGGAAGCGACCCGGGTTCCCTCGGTCTGGGCAATTTCACGGATTTGCTCGAAGTCGGCGTTCGGATTCTTGGTTGTAAAGTCGAGAATTTGCTGCACGACACGAGCAATGGCCTCGCCATGTCGATTAGACACCGCGAGAAGGCCGAGATAATCGCGTTTTCGCAGCAGCGCATCGGCCGTGGCCATGAACCCATGCGAGACAACAGCGCCGCGCCGAATGCTCAGAAAATAAACGATGACAAGCATGACTGAAATAATCGACAGCACCAAAAGTACGGCCATGACCGGGCCGGCCTGGAACATCGCGTGCAACATCGTAGTTGTCGTACGGGGGAGTTCCGGGGTCACCGGTACGGGAGTTTGCGTTTGCGCTAGCAGTGACGAGGCGCTTGCCGGCGCTAGAAACAGCCACAAGAATATTTTCATGCCCAGGCAGTCGCTACGATAAACGACCAGCGTTCCGGCGCAACCTGAGTCAGTCAAATCGCCGTATCCGGAAGATGTGGGCTGGCCGGGTAAACGGATCGAGCTCTACGTAATTGCGCCGCCCATACCAGGTATAACGCGAATCGTCCAGCAAATCATGCACTTCGTAGGGCCGGCCTTCGTTGTAGCCGAACAACTCGATCGGCAGATCGATCATCGAAGGCTGGCGGCGATATGGATCAAGGTTTACCACAACAAAAATGATGTTGTCGCCTGATGGCGTCGTTTTGGCGTAAAATAAAATTGCGTCGTTATCGGCGTGATAAAAACGGAGGTTTTCGTAAAAGTGAAGCGCGCGGTTTTCGCAGCGTATTTTATTCAGACGCGTGATAAAGTCCTTGATATTTCCGGGCGTGTCCCAGTCGCGCTCCTTAAACTGATACTTCTCCGAATCGAGATATTCTTCGCGACCGGGCAAGGCGGCGTTTTCGCAAAGCTCAAATCCGCTATAAATCCCGTAAAGGCTCGACAGCGTTGCCGCCAACACGACGCGGATCATGAAGGCAGGGCGCCCTCCATTCTGCAGAATCGGCGGCAAAATATCGGGCGTATTCGGCCACAGGTTTCCACGAAAATACTCGCGCATTTCGGTCTGC
This sequence comes from Chthoniobacterales bacterium, assembly GCA_035276245.1. Lineage (GTDB taxonomy): Bacteria > Verrucomicrobiota > Verrucomicrobiia > Chthoniobacterales > UBA10450 > AV69. The sequence continues at coordinate 3,493 of DATELT010000043.1, read as the reverse complement.
GTCAGCTCGGTAAAGTACTCGATCAGTTCGTGCTTGTAGTTGCGCCAGGTGAAATAGGTATAGCTCTGGTTAAAGCCGGCCTTAGCCAGCGCCTTCATCATTTTGGGGCGGGTGAACGCTTCGGACAGAAAAATCGTGTCGGGAAATTCCTCCCGCACCCCCGAAATCAAATATTCCCAGAAGGGCACTGGTTTGGTATGTGGATTATCGACGCGAAAAATTCGGACACCGCGCTCGACCCAGAACAAAATGATGCTCTTCATTTCCGCCCAGAGCTCGAGCCAGTTGGCGCAGCGGAAGTTCAGCGGATAAATGTCTTCGTATTTTTTGGGCGGGTTTTCGGCAAATTTAATCGTGCCGTCCGGTCGTTCATAAAACCATTCCGGATGTTCAGCCACGTAGGGATGATCGGGAGAACAGTTGATGGCGAAATCGAGAGCGATTTCCAGCCCCCGCTTACGCGTTTCCTCTTCCAGCCAGGCAAAATCCTCCAGTGTGCCCAGCGCGGGATCGACGTCCTTGTGCCCTCCGCCGTTGGGACACCCGAGATGCCGGTTACCAATCGCATACGGCACTCCCGGATCATCCGGCTCGGAGATGACCGCATTGTTGCGTCCTTTGCGGTTGGTTGTGCCGATTGGATGGATCGGGGGAAAATAAATGACATTGAATCCCATGGCTTTGGCATCTTCGATCCGAGGCAGGCAGTCGCGCAGCTTGGAGCCGCGATCGCCCTTCCCTTCGGCCGAGCGTGGGAAGAATTCGTACCAGGCTGCAGTTCGCGCGCGCAACCGATCAACCACCACACGGGGCGGCGGAGCCCATTGCGTCGCGCCGGCGCGATCGGGATAAGTCGCCATCAAAACTTCAAGCTCACCGGAATGAATCAAAATATCGACCTCGCCCAGCGCTTTTGTTCGCACTGCCTGCGCGATTTCGCAGAGCCGCTCTCTGTCGTGCGCATCAAGCGAACGTTTCGCCGCCCCTTCGATTAGCGCGGCGCCTTCCAGCGCTTCGCTTCGCAAGGGAGAAATGCCTGCTTTGACCTTGATTGAAAATTCATGTTGCCAGCTCGTGAACGCGTCAATCCAAGCTTCCACGGTATATTCGTAGACAGCATTTTCATGAAAAGTACACGCCCCACGCCAGCGATCGTTAACGATCAATTTCATCGGCGTCTCGTGCCAACGAGTTTCGCCCACCATTCGCCACTTCAACGCCGCCGCGATAACATCGTGGCCTTCCTTAAAAATATCAGCCTCGACGATCAGATCTTCGCCGGCGACACGTTTGACGGGGTAACGGCCACCGTCAATTAGCGGCTGCAAATTTTCAATGACGGCGCTCGGAAAAGCCCGAAGCATAGTCGTTTCATCAAACGAATTTGGATGTAAGGCAAATGCGAGGGGCCCGCAAGGCCACAAAACAGTATCTCTCCCAGCCTCTTGCCGTGTCGAGCGAAGTCGAGACATCTCTAATTTTTCTTAGAATTAATTAGAGATTCCTCGAATAGCGCTCGGGATGACAAAGAAGAACGTCTGCAACCCGGGCTAATGCAAGCAGGGTGGCCGCGCTTGCCTTAGGCGTCGAAATAAAACGCGCACTCGTAGAGACCGGAATTGCGCGCCTCCTGTCGTCGCACTCGCGTGCCAAGAACCTGCTCGAACATCTCCTGCTCGAAGCGCCCGATAATTGGGTATTTGTCGAGAACATTCTGGAGCGGGGTGTGACACTCTAGAATCTGTGGCCCACCGTCGTCGTTCACAAACTGCGACATATAACCCTCCAGATCACGAACCCTCGCCAGTGATTTAGCTCGTTCCGCAACAGTTGCACCTTTCACTTTTTCCTTCAGGCTAGCGGTCTTCCTTTCAAACAAATTGTAAAGAAGCTTTTCCGGCGCGTTCGGCCCGTAGATTTGTTGTCCGGATTCAAGTAGATCGAGAGTAAACCGATTGCTGTCGGCTTGAAAAAGATCGTGCGCCCGGCGGGTTAGACGATACACCATTTCCGGACGCCCCATTTTTTGCGGACGCCGCCAGGTATCGAGGTAACCGTCGCGCTGGAGGGTCAGGCAATGCTGTTTGATCCCCATGTAGCTCATTCGCATCCGATTGACCAATTCATTGACCGATAATCCGCGGCTCCGTTTGAGCGCGTTCACAATTTCGAGCCGCTGCGTTCGACCGATCTCTGCCAATAGTCTTTGATTCATGACCTCAGAAGTAAGCGACTAGTTTAAGAACAAAAAATCAAGCAACGCAATCAAAATCGCGTAAAAACGCGGTTCCGTAAAGCCTTTAAATAACCCGACTTGTGGTCACCGGATCGAACAGATGCGTCTTGCTTGCGTCCAGGTAGAATTGTAGGCGATGGCCCGTCTCACGGTGATCGAGGGCGCGCTGGCTTCGGCAAACGACGGTGTGGGCCCCGGTCTGCAGGTATAAATTTGTCTCTGCTCCCATTGGTTCTACGATATCCACAATTGCGGCAAAACTCGACGCTGGTTTGCCAGTATTGGAAAACTGTGCCAGCTCAATGTCTTCCGGTCGGATCCCCAGCAGCATCGGTTTGCCAAAAAACTCCCGCGCCCGCGGTCGATCATTGAATCGCACCTCGATTGTTCCGCCCTGCGTTTCCTTGAAGAGCATGGCGTCACGTTCTTGTTTGAGTTCTCCATTGATGAAATTCATCGGCGGGCTCCCAAGAAATCCGGCGACGAAAAGATTATCCGGCTCGTTGTAAAGTTTCAGCGGCGTATCAGTTTGTTGTACCTTGCCATTGTTCATGACCACGATCCGATCGCCCATCGTCATCGCTTCAATCTGATCGTGGGTGACATAAATCATCGTCGCCTGCAAACGCTGATGCAGTTTTGTAATTTCCATGCGCATCTGCACCCGCATTTTTGCATCGAGATTTGACAGCGGCTCATCGAACAAAAATACTTTCGGCTGGCGGACGATGGCGCGGCCGACGGCGACGCGCTGGCGTTGCCCACCAGAAAGCGCCTTGGGTTTGCGATCGAGCAAGGCTTCGATCCCAAGAATGCTGGCGGCGTCGTACACACGCTTCTTGATCTCAGTTTTGGCATACTTCCGCAGCCGCAGACCAAAAGCCATGTTATCGAAAACGTTCATGTGCGGATAAAGTGCATAATTCTGGAATACCATCGCGATGTCGCGGTCTTTCGGCGCAACGTTATTGACCCGTCGGTCGCCGATGTAGATATCGCCGCGCGAGATTGTTTCGAGACCTGCGATCATCCGCAAAGTGGTCGATTTGCCACAACCAGATGGCCCCACCAGCACAACAAACTCGCGATCTGCGATTTCGAGATTCACATCCTCGACCGCAGTCACATTCGTTCCCTTTTCGGCGGGATAGATCTTGTAGACGTGATCAACGGTGACTTTGGCCATTTGCTTTGCCCCAAACGTTAGCTGGCAAATTAGCGGGTGCGCCGTAAGACGGTCAAACCTTCCAAACAACA